>JAITUO010000177.1 GCA_031286245.1 Coriobacteriales bacterium | reverse complement strand
GCCCGTGGGCTGTATCGATCAGGACCTCCTCATATAACTTGGTCAGTTCACGAGCCAGGCAGACCCGGCGATTAGGGTAAGCCAACTCGATGGCTTTTAATGTAGCCATCACACGATGTGGTGACTCAAAGAAAACGAGCACGGCTGGCAGGCTGGCCAGCTGCTCGAACAGTTTGGCCTGTTTTTCTGCCTTACGCGGCAGAAAACCACCGAAGTAAAAACCTGGAGCGGTAAATCCGCTGGCAACTAAGGCTGTCAAAACGGCACTGGCACCCGGCAAGACTTCAACTGTTAGACCTTTGTCTCTGACTGCAGATACTAAAACAGCTCCGGGGTCACTGACGGAAGGAGTACCGGCATCACTGACGTATGCCAGGTTTTCTCCATCTAGAATGCGTTCTACCAGGCTATCAAGCCGACTGCGGATGACATTCTCATCACAGCGCTCCAGCGGAGGGTTGATTTTCAGATGGTTTAATAGCTTACAGGTGACTCGAGTGTCTTCAGCCAGGACTGCATCAACCTGGCCGAGGGCCTCAATCACCCGCAAGCTGATGTCTTTCAAGTTGCCGATCGGTGTCGAACAGATTATCAGTTTGCCAGGCTGCTTAGGTTCTTCAGGTTTGATTGTCACTGTTGATATCTATCTACTCGACACTGATGACTGCTCCGTACTCGACCGTGTCCTTTGTTACTGGCTTGCCATTTGCTAAAACATAATCAGGAGCGATCTCCAGTAAAGGAGTCACTACGAAATCACGTACCAGCGCATAAGGATGAGGAATACGCAGCTCTTCAGTATCGGAAAGCTCACCCTGGATATCAATGATATCCAGGTCCAGGGTACGCGGTCCCCAATGCTCATGTCGTACTCGGTCGTTGGCGATTTCGATTGCCTGCAAGGCATGCAGCAGGTCCAATGCACATATCGTGTTGTCTACCTCGACTGTCATCACAGCATTGGTAAAGATGTCCTGGTCCAGGACATGAGCCGGTTCGCTCTGGTACAGCTTGCTCATCTTTACCAGGCTGATACCGGGTAGACCAGCGACTTCCTCAGCAGCTTTGCGTACATATGCCCGACTGTCTCCCATGTTTGAGCCGAGCGCAATCACAGCCAACCTGCTGTGTTTTATATCACTCATTCTGCCTCCTCCTTTTTGGTTTGACAAATACCTGTTCTGAAACCTCGTACTTGTACCGTTCTCTTTTTATATAGACTCCCTGTCTGAGCAGGTGCCCGGGCTTATCCACATGAAATACTATGCCAGTTCAGACGCCCATTCGCCATCGACAAAGATCGGAGTCTGACTGCCGTCAGCATAAATACCGTCGATTCTGAGGTCTTTAGTTCCGATCATGAAATCGACATGCGCGGCACTCTTATTCACTCCGGCAGCTTTCAACTCGTTGTCACTCATCTCTGTTCCGCCAATCAGACAATCGGGGAAGCCCAGCCCGACTGCCAGGTGACAAGAGGCGTTCTCGTCGAAAAGAGTGCTGTAGAAGAGGGTCTCAGCTTGCCGGATCGGGCTGGTCCAGGGCACCAGGGCAACCTCTCCCAGGCTGCTTGCAGCATCATCAATCGAAAAAATCGATTGCATGATATCCAGGCCCTCCTCGGCATAACACTCTGTGACCTTGCCAGAGGCAAAACGCAATTTGATGCCTCGGATGATACTGCCGTTATACACCAAGGGCATTGAGGAGTAGACAACTCCATCAGCAATCGATCGGTTCGGTGTAGTAAATACTTCTTCAGTCGGCATGTTTGGGAAAAAGTAAGTGCCATCGACGAGGGAATCGCCACCGCCTTTCCAGATGCCCTGGTCGTTCAGTCCGATAGTCAGGTCGGTGCCCAGGCTGTTGCTCAGATGCAGACTGGTAAAGTGCTGTTGGTTCAGCCATTCAGTCCGACGCTGAAAACTCAGTCGGTGCTCATCCCAGGCAGCAATTGGGTCAGCGGTATCGACTCGTACAGTCTGAAAAATTGCTTGCCAGAGACGACGTGTCGCTTCGTCACTATCCAAATCTGGATAGACCCGACTCGCCCAGGCCGGAGAAGCAGCACCGACGATACTCCAAACCAGCCGCCCATGGTCGACAGCATCGTAGTACTCTTTGCATGCTTGATGAGCTGCACGCTGGTTAGCCACCAGTTTCCTGGGGTCGACACCAGTCATGGCTTGTGGGTCGGCACTTTCAACTCGTAGTGAGGCACCTCCAGTCCGAGCAGTGAAGTTGTGCATCACCGCCAACCATTCCGGGAATTGCTCGAAGGTCTCCACTGCCATGTGATCCAAACCTAACTTGGTCAGCGGCTCATCGGACAACCGGACTGTGACGCGTTTGGCTCCCGCCGCATAAGCTTCTGCAGTCAACAGTCGTATGAACTCGATCGTATCGATGTTCGCAGATATCATAAATTCCTGGCCAGGGCGGATATTACAGCCTTTCCTGACCACTAATTGGGCATATTTCCTTAATGATTCTTGAAACTCACTATCGTTCATAGCCTTTCCTTTCGTGTAACGCTAAGGGCCGATGTGGATAAAACCAGGCTTGCTCGACACTGGGATAAACGTTGGCTTGTCGCCTGACAACCGTGCGCTGGTTTGTCGCCAGACAAACGGTGCGCTGGTTTGTCGCCAGACAAACGGTGCACTGGTTTGTCGCCAGCCAAACGGTGCGCGCCGATTGTACCCGCTCTTCTAACGCTTGATGCCGTCTACACTCAGGCACCAACATCGGAAAACCTCCGGCAACCCTTGCTTTTGTGCTTTCGACAGACATTTCCTGGGAATTTCGAAGTTTTTGCCGGAAAAGGGCCGCTATGTATAGTTTTCAATTGATTTCACACAAATAGAATTTTGTCGCAACTCGTCTAACTGCACTTTTAAATTGTGGAGAAAACCAGATCCGGTGTTTTTGGCTAAACAGCCATACATGAGAGCCCTTTTTCGGCAGAAACTCCGGAATTCCCAGGATTACCAATTTATAGGCTATACAACCTCATAGATGTCAAGCAAAAGCACTCGAATTGTCGCAATTCCAGCTGTCTCCAGCTCTATATACCATGCAAGCGCCGATCAAGCTGGCAGCAACGCTGGCCCCAACAAACAAAAATGATGTCCAGGCCGGTTGAACCTGGTTTTCTCCCCAATGAATTTTATATTGTGTAATGAATAGCAGGACGAAGCATGGTTAGCGTGTGTTAGGCCTCAGGGCTGGAGCGATCATATAGATGACAGGCGCAAAAATGCCCCGGTTCGACTTCGAGCAGCTCTGGCTCGAGTCGTTCACAGACATCCAACTTTTTGAAACAGCGACTGGAGAAACGGCAACCAGGTGGTGGATTGATCGGCGAAGGAACATCTCCAGCCAATATGATACGGTCGCGCCGTTTGGTTGGATCAACCGAGGGTACGGCCGATAGCAGCGCCTGGGTGTAAGGTGACAGGGGGTTATCATAGAGTTCGGCTTTGGCAGCAACTTCCATCAGGCGGCCCAGATACATCACGCCAACCTGGTCAGATACATGTTTGACAACGTTCAAGCCATGGGCGATGAACAGATATGTCAGTTCGAACTGTTCCTTTAAATCCGCCAGCAGGTTTAACACCTGCGCTTGGATCGAGACGTCGAGTGCACTGACCGGTTCATCACAAACGATGAATTTGGGGCTTAGAGCTAACGCCCGGGCGATACCGACACGCTGGCGTTGGCCTCCGGAGAACTCATGTGGATAACGATTGCGCATATAGTTAGCAAGACCAACACATTCTAAGAGCTCGCTGACACGATCCTCGATTGCGTCTTTCGGTAGCAGTTGGTTGGTACGGATCGGCTCGGCGATAATATCACCAATACGCATCCGAGGGTTCAAAGAGGAATAAGGATCTTGAAAGATCAACTGGATGTCACGACAGAGCGCCTTGCGTTGAGCTGGTGGCAATGCTGTCAGCTCCTGGCCAGCGAAGATAATCTCACCGGAGCTGGGATGAATCAAGTTGACCAAGATTTTGCCAACCGTGGTCTTTCCACAGCCGGACTCACCAACTAAGCCGAAAGTCTGTCCGCGAGGGATCGAGAAACTAACATCTGTGACAGCCTGCACGTAGGATCGGCTTTTTACGAATTGCCGGTCTTCGACAGCAAAGCGCTTGGTCAAATGCTTGACCTCCAGCAGGATGTCATGATTGGCATTCATAGCTTGCTCCCCTGCTGCTTGTCCTCCAGCAGGATGTCATGACAAACACTCATAGCTTGCTGCTTTGTTCAGAGCCGTCATATAGATGGCAGGTAACAAGATGTGCTCCAACTGAGACTGTCTCTGGCTTGACCAAACGACAGGACTCCAGGGCATAATCGCATCTATCGCAAAAGGCACAACCACTGGGCAGATTCAACGGATTTGGTACAGAGCCCCTGATCATGTAGAGACGCTGACTGTCATCGGCATCGATCTGCGGAACGGACTGCAGCAGCCCCAGAGTATAAGGATGCATAGGTTCGGCAAACAATGAGCGGACATCGGCCGATTCAACAATGCTGCCGCAGTACATCACAACCACCAGGTCTGCGACTTCCGAAACGACACCGAGGTCGTGGGTGACCAACAGCACAGCCATCTCAGTCTCTTCGCGCAAACGGTTGATGAGGTCCAAAATCTGCGCCTGAATGGTCACATCAAGCGCTGTCGTTGGTTCGTCTGCTATTAACAAACGCGGATTGCATGCCAGTGCCATCGCAATCATGACTCGCTGACGCATACCACCAGACATTTGATGTGGATAATCCCGGGCGCGCTCTGCTGGTGAAGGAATACCAACACGATGAAGCATCTCTATAGCCAGCTGCCAGGCTGCTTGGCGTTTAAGGTCCGTGTGTGCCATCACAGTCTCAGCAATCTGCTCACCAACCCGATAGACCGGATTCAACGAGGTCATCGGCTCTTGGAAAATCATTGCCATCGCACTGCCGCGCAATGATCGGTAATCTTTGGTAGACAACTCAAAAAGGCTTTGATCATCAAACAATACACTGCCACCGCTGACATATCCTGGTGGGGATAAAAGACCCATAATTGACAGAGCGGTCACAGACTTACCGGAACCACTTTCACCAACAATGGCCAAGGTCTGGCCGAGGTCTACTGAAAAGCTGACATCGTCGACCGCTTTGATGATGCCGCCTTTGATCGGGAACTCAGTGCTCAGGTGGTTGACAGACAGCAACATGCAGCTACCTCTTCTGAGTTTTCGGATCAAGCCCATCACGGACACCATTGCCCAACAGGTTAAAGGCCAATACCGTGAACATTATTGCCAAGCCGGGGAAGACCATCAGCCAGGGAGCCCGGAATATCTCGCTGCGTCCACGTCCTAACATGTCTCCCCATTCTGCCAGGGGCGGTTGCACACCAAGCCCAAGGAAGCCCAAAGCTGCTGTATCCAGCACTGCTGTAGAGATACCTAGTGTTGCTCGGACAATGATCGAGGGAAGCACATTTGGTAATACATGGCGCAAAATGATCTGAGCATCAGAGTCTCCAATCACCCGGGCAGCAGCCACATAGTCACTCTCTTTAATCGACAGGATCTCGCTTCGGACTATACGGGCATACTCTGGGATCGATACCAGGCCAATGGCGATAACAGCCTTGTCGATGCCTTTGCCAAGTGCTGCCATAAAGGCAATGGCTAAGAGGATTGAAGGAATCGCCAACATCATATCCATTGCTCGCATGATCACAGTGTCAGTAATGCGGCCTCGGTAGCCAGCAACAGCACCCAGTAAAACACCGATCGATAATGAGATCGCCACAGCAGAAAACCCAACTGTCAGCGAAATCTGAGTACCAACCAGGATACGGCTGAAAATATCGCGTCCCTGCAGGTCAGTACCACACCAATGCTGCGCTGAGGGTGGTTGGAGAGCTATTGAGAGATCCTGGACATAAGGATCATAAGGCAAAACCTGGGGGAAGATCTTAGTAATGATGGCAATCAAAGCAAGAATACCAATAAAAACCAAGCTGACCAAGGAAGCCTTGTTAGCATAAATACCAGCCCAGACATCCTGGATGATACTGGTCCGCTTCTCATTTTGGCCTTCTACAGTATGTTCAACAGGATCTAGTGGGTGCTCTGGTAGTGTTGCCACGGTATTATCCATATGCAAACTCACCCCTCGTCCCGTTTGCCATACTTGATGCGGGGATCCAAAATGGCATAAATAATGTCAACTGTCAGGTTGATGATCACAAAGATCACCGCAATCAATAACACGACTCCCTGGACAACTGGGAAGTCGCTTTTTAGTACGCATTCAACTGTGTATTTCCCGATTCCCGGCCAGGAAAAGACTGTCTCGGTTAAGATTGCTCCACCCAATAAGCTGCCAAACTGCAACCCGATGACTGTCGAGACTGGCAGCATGGCATTGCGCAAGGCATGCCGGATGCTGACTACCCGATCTAGCAGCCCTTTGGCGCGAGCGGTGCGGACATAGTCCTCACCCAGGGTGTCCAGCATGCTGGAGCGAGTCATGCGTGTGATAATTGCCATCGAATAGAGGGAAAGTGCAGTGACAGGCAGCACCAGGTGGGCTAATACATCGCCGAAAGCCCGAAAGTCTCCACGTACCAAGGTGTCGATGATGAACAGACCGGTGCCGCCGGATGGTGCCAGCATCGGCGAAGCCCGGCCGTTGGACGGTAGGACATGTAAGATGCCTGAGAAGAGGATGATCAGGAGGATGCCACTCCAAAAGATTGGCATTGAAACGCCGATCAAGGCCAGTAACATGCTGGCGTGGTCAGCCAGCTTGTTCTTGTGGACGGCTGCATATGCGCCCAGTGAGACTCCCAGCAGCGACGCGACGATAATGGCGCAGATTGCCAGTTCGACAGTTGCTGGAAAGCGGGCGGCGATCTCGGCAGTGACTGGTTGGTTGGAGTAGTACGACTTACCTAAGTTACCTTGGATCGCATCAACAACAAAGCTCAGGTATTGTTTCCAGATTGGGTCGTTTAATCCATGTTCGGTTCGCCAGGCATGCATTGATGCCACAGTGGCATGCTCGCCGAGAACCACAGGGGCTGGATCAGGAGCCAGGACACGGGTGATTAGAAAGATGATGACCGTCACCCCGATCAAGACGGGGATCACCATGATTATCCGTTTAAGGATATACTTCGCCACGAGCTATCCTGTCTGACGGCGTATTTGGGCGCCGCCACCCTCATCTGACGGCGTATTTGGGCGCCGCCACCCTCATCTGACGGCATTTTGGGCGCCGCCACCCTCATCTGACGGCATTTTTGGGCGCCGCCACCCTCAAAACAAGTCCCACGTTGATACCTAAAGCCTTGACTCTAAGCTGGAGCCGAAGCATAAGCTTCGGCTCCCCATTATCAAACTTAGCTCAACGCTTATCGGTATAGCTTTACCTCTTAGGTATAACTATACCTCTTTTTAGTACCAGCCTTACAGAGACTTTGTGGTGCCTTTCAAAAAGACACTGCCAGTCGGATGATAATAGAAGTTATTGATCTTGGGATTGATTCCACAAAGATTCTTGGAGTGGCTCAGTACCAGCCAAGGCTGTTTGTCAGCAACCATCTCTTCGCACTTCTTGTAAACAGCGTCTCGATCTTTTCCTTCCGGGGTCTCCAGACCTTGTTTGATCAGAGCCTTGTACTCGGAGTCGTTGAAGCGCGCTACATTCATCGCCCAATTGGAATCTGCCAATAGATTCATGAAGTTATCTGGGTCACCATTGTCACCAGTCCAGCCATAGAAGCAGATATCAAAAGCCTCGGTTTGGACTTTGGATTTATAAGTAGTCCAGTCGTAAGGGGTGATATCGACCTGTACCCCGACTTTGCTCAGGTATCCCTGGATGGTCTCGGCCAAGGTCTGGCCACCCTTGGTATTGTATGGACGAGGATTGGTGTAGGCGATACAGTTCAATTTTGTAACATTTTTCGCAGCCAGTTCAGTTTTGGCAGCATCAGCATCATAGGCTGTCTGTACGATGTCCTTGTTGTAAGGAGCCATAAACCAGGGCATCACCGAATTGGCCACCGTGGCATATTCACCGTAAAGCGTATAAACCAGCTCTTCAACATTGATAGCCTTGGCAATAGCTTTACGGACTGCCATGTCTTTGCAGACACCCGAGCCAGTGTTGAAAGCCATGTAGTTGATTGTCATGCCATCCTCGGCAAACAGCTTGTAGCCACCATCTAAGATCTGCTGGGCCATTGAAACATCTACTCCGTCGATGATATCGACTTCGCCATTTAACAGAGCGGTCACGCGGGTAGCGTTCTCCGGAATGACCTTGAAGATAATGTTTTGAGTCTTGGGCATTTTGGCTGTGTCCCAATAATCCTCAAATGCTACCAGTTTGACATAGTCAGATTTCACCCACTCGGCAAACTTGTAAGGACCAGTACCGCACGGTTTTTCGCTGATATTGCCGTTACCGGCAGCCAAGGCAGTCGGTGAAACGATCGGTGCAGCCAGCGTCATGGCCAGGTTCTTCAGAAATGGCGTCGACGGTGCCCGCATATGCAATTTGACATTGTAATCATCAACGACTTCAATCCGCTTCAAGCCGGCTCCGATTGCCTCTTCACCAAACACAAAAGTGGCATAGGGCATATCCGGATCCAGCAGTGGCTCCAGCTGACGCTCCCATGATTTGACAACCGCCTCGGCAGTCAGTTCAGTGCCATCATGGAACTTGACGTTTTTA
>JAITUO010000141.1 GCA_031286245.1 Coriobacteriales bacterium | reverse complement strand
GATCGACGTCGATTCGACTGGCAAGATCGCTGGATTGTTCTAATGGCTACCGATTTCACCAAGCTCAGCTGCGAGGAGTTTGTCGAGGTTTTAGCCTCTAAGTCACCGGTTCCTGGTGGTGGCGGAGCCGCTGCTTTGGTCGGTGCAATCGGTATGGCATTGGGGAACATGGTGGGTTCACTAACCGTCGGCAAGCCTAAGTTTGCCGATGTCGAGCCGGACATCATCCGTCTCAAAGCCAAGTCCGATGAGCTGCAGCAACGCTTCTTCAACCTGGTTGCTCAAGACGCAGTAGTCTTTGAGCCGCTGTCGGTAGCTTATGGCCTGCCGCGCGAAACAGAAGCAGAAAAAGCATATAAGGCTGAGGTCATGGAGCAGTGCCTGCGCGAATGCTGTGCGGTACCGCTGGCTATCATGGAAGCCTGTTGTGAAGCAATCGATGTGCATGAGGAGTTCGCTGCCAAGGGGACTCCGATCGCCATCAGCGATGTCGGCTGTGGCGTTATCGCCTGCAAAGCCGCCCTGCAAGCTGCCAGTCTTAACGTCTTTATCAATACAATGTCGTTTGTTGACAGGGAATATGCCGAAGGGATCAATATCAAGGCTAATGCCATGCTGGATGAGTATTGCTCTAAAGCCGATGCGATCTTTGCTGACGTGGCAAAACGCTTTGAGAAATAGTAATTGATTAACAGCGGGGCCGGGAGGCTTAAAACCCCCGGCCCTGTCGTATTCTGGTCTTCGACTGCCTGATTGACAACAATCAGGCTTGATGACCATGAAATGGAGGAAAGGCATCATGGCAATGATTTTTAAGGGCTCGGAAGTAACCGAGGCATTGAATGAGCGTATTGCAGCCGACGTCGAAGAGCTGAAAGCTAAAGGCACCGAACCGGCATTGGCTATACTTCGGGTCGGTGAACGCGGCGACGACATTTCATATGAGAAAGGCGCTACTAAGCGTGCCGAGAAAGTCGGAGTGGCTATTAAAAACGTAGTTCTACCAGCTGACGTTTCTGAAGATGCGCTGATTAATGAGATACTGAAGCTCAATGCTGATGACAGCATACATGGGGTTTTAATGTTCAGGCCCCTGCCTGAACACATCGACGAGGATAAGGTCCGTAACATGCTGGCAGCAGCCAAGGATGTTGATGGCATCACAGACCTGTCCATAGCTGGTGTTTTTGCTGGCATCGAAACCGGGTTTGCTCCCTGCACACCGTCAGCCTGTATGGAGATCCTGGACTATTTCGGTGTTGAATGCAAAGGTAAGAATGCAGTCGTCGTCGGTCGATCGCTAGTGGTCGGTAAACCTGCAGCGATGATGTTGTTGGACCGTCACGCAACAGTGACCGTTGCCCATTCGCGTACCGCCGACCTGCAATCTGTCGCCCGCCAGGCAGACATTATTATCGCCTGTGTAGGACGAGCAAAAATGATCGATGCTGGCTATCTATCAGATGGTCAGATTGTCATCGATGTAGGCATCAATGTTTTAGAAGATGGTTCTCTGTCTGGTGATGTTGATTACGAAGCAGCTGAGAGTATCGTTGAGGCTATTACACCAGTGCCCGGAGGTGTCGGGACTGTTACTACTTCTGTATTGATGAAACATGTTGTCGAAGCGGCCAAGCGTATCAGGGCCTAATCTACTAATTATCTGGAGGCTTTTAGGATGAACAATTACAACACTCCTGCCGAAATCTGCGATATTGCTATCAACGCCGCAGTCGGTAAAGCGAACATGCCGATTCTCAAGATGTTGCTCTTAGGTATCGCTGCTGGTGCCTTTATCGCATTTGGAGCAGCATGTTCAGCGGTTGCCATGCACAATATCGGCGATGTGGGAATCGCCCGCCTTGTCTGCGGAGCGGTCTTCCCAGTCGGTCTGATGCTGATCGTGATGGTCGGTGGCGAGTTGTTTACAGGCAATTGCCTGATGATCGAAGGTCTGATGGAAAAAAAGATCAGTATCCTCGGTTGGTTGAAGAACCTGGCTGTTGTCTACACAGGCAACTTGATCGGCTCTGCGTTGATTGCTGCCATTGTAGCAGCGGCAAACACCTGGGGTTATACTGATGGAGCCTTGGGCGCTTTTACAATCCGCGTTGCTGTGACTAAAGCTGCCCTACCTTTCGGTACGGCTTTTGCTTCGGGTATACTCTGCAACGTTTTGGTATGTGGCGCGGTTCTGATGGCTTTTGGAGCTCGCGATATTGTCGGAAAGATTTTAGGCATCTGGTTCCCGATCATGTCGTTTGTTCTAGCCGGCTTCAAGCATAGCATTGCCAATATGTACTATCTGTTTGCTGGGTTGTTTGCTTCGTTTAATACCAAGTTTGTGGATAAAGCCGCCGAGTTGTATAACATCGGCACTGACAAGATAGCAAATCTGGATTTCTTTGGCTTTTGTACCAACTTGGTGCCAGTCACTTTAGGCAATATCGTTGGTGGTGTTGCTTTAGGCTTTGTGATGTGGATGGCTTTCAAGAGTAAAGCCTTCAATAAACCTGCTACATAACCTGCATTACTGAAACAATGGCTAGTAACAGTCTGGCACATATTCTCGAGCAGCGGTCCTCCTGCCAGTTGAATGGTAATAGACGACTCCCTGTCCCTCAATAACCTTCAGCATGGCTAAGGCAACCTCTTAACCAAGGACTGTTGCACCCATATCTGGAAAGCGCATGTGATCCCCCCTGACTCCTCATGCGCTTTCCTTATTTGCATCAACATCAAAGCAGCCAGAATACTGGCTGCTTTGATGTTGATTAGTAAGGTTTAGTAAGCTTGGCTACCGCCTGGATCTATGAATTTAAGTGAATAGAGTATTGCCAGCCCCTCCTTCAGCCCATTTGCATCAATGCTGTCTGGACTGACAGCTTCAACGATCATTGCATACATCAGCAATCCACAGTGATTCGGCATATCAGTGACAAATAGATTAACTACCAGATTATCATCGCCATTGATCGTGGCAAATACATAACTATGCCAGTTTTGGCCGGCCAGTTCGACCTCTAATTCGGTCGTCATGATGACTTCAGCTTTGCCCGATCCAAATGTATAGCTACTCATCATTTGCTCTTTGTCAGCTAGGAATGCTTCGACAGAGAGAGCGGGAAAACGATCAATCCAGACATAGATCGCATCGTCATTAAGGTAGTTGATACCCAAAACCTCATCTGGTAGCTTAGAGCTCTCTTCGACGTTCCAGGTATCTGGGATGATCAGTGATATACCGATTTGATTATTTACATACCTGCCTTGGTCGTCTACGTAAGGATCAGCATGCAGGTTGTCTGGCAGGTCAGGGAAGGCAGGGTTGCTTGGGTTAACCGGGGTGCTGGGGTTTATCGGAGAGCTAGCAAATGTACTCACTGAGGCAGGTGTTTTAGGTGTTGTAATCACTTTGCTTATTATTAACCCCCCAACTGCCAATGCTGAGACTATTAACACTGCCGCGGCTATCACACCGATGACAATACCTACCCGGTTCTTTTTTTCAGGTGTAGAAGGTTGATAATAGATCGGTTGCTGGTAGGGCAGTGGACTACCAGTTGGTGGCGCAGCTGGAGGTTGGTGGGGATAATCTTCCATCGTTAGTTCTCCCTGTATAAAGATGTATAGTTTTGAGAGGTGTAGTCTTTCCTGTAGTGACCACTTTATCAGATAACCAGCACCGGGCCAGTGATGAGTATTACTAACGATCAATAGGGGTGTAAGGCTTGTTATTGATTCCTGGGTAGTTCCTGGTTACTGTTTTTTGTCCGGGCCAGGACAATGCAGGTCTCTCCTTGATTGCACAGGAAGTCGTTTTGTGGAAATTTGATGTTGTGCCCATTAAATGTACTAAATCCTGTCTGGACCGAGCTGCTGAGCCAACTAAAGCACAAAACAACAGAAATACGACGGGATAAAGCCTCCTTTCTTGACTTCTACGTGACTGTATAGCCTATAAAGCATGTAATCCTGGGAATTTCGGATTTTTTGGCCAGAAAAGCCTCTCATGTATAGTTCTCTATAGATTTGACATATATAGAATTCTTACGTTCCTCATCTACCAGCACGTTTAAATTGTGGAGAAAACCGAATCTGGTTTTACTGGTCAAACAGCCATACATGAGAGGCTTTTCTGGCCAAAAACTCCGAAATTCCCAGGATTCGATACACAATTAGTCTGAATTGTGAACTCACTAGCCACAAGAGAGACGAAATATCTGGCTGATTGACCTGTTTACTGGACATGGTTTTCTCCACAATTTAAACGTGCTGGTAGATAGGTTGAGTTAAAATTCTATAGATGTGTAATCCACAGAGATGCAACAAAAGAACGAAATAGTAGTACGAAGGTCGTTCACGTACGATTTGGCTCGAGAATTTGCCTTAAAATGAGCCGAAAAGCTTAGTATTCGATGAAATTTAGCGATCAAATCGTGCGTGAACGCCATTTTGTACTTTTATTTATCGATTCTGTGGCACGGCAGTGTTTAGGCAGCACAACGTGCAAATTTTTGCAAAACACCTGTTTGCCAAAAAAGCGACCGGCAGTGGCGAATCGCACCACCAGCATGCCAGCTCAGAACTGGAAATGCGCATTACGTGCAATCAGTAGTCGTCGTCTGTACTACCCCCCAGGAATCCCTGCATGATAGAATCTTCAGTTTAGAGAAACCATATTGAAACCTGCCCAAGTTGTTGATGGAAATATGAAAACAATAGCTTGGTGATAGCGGCAAGGGGAGACTTGTGACTGAATCAGGCTTTGTGTATAAACGTGTATTGCTCAAACTCTCTGGTGAGCATCTGGCTGGTGACCAGGGTTATGGTATCGACCCCAAGGTGATACAAGGTCTCGCAGAAGAGATCAGGTTGATCAAGGAAGTCGGCATCGAATTGGCTATCACAGTGGGCGGTGGCAATATCTTTCGGGGATTAAAAGGATCGACGGAAGGAATGGACCGCTCACAAGCTGACTACATAGGTATGTTGGCTACAGTCATGAACTCGCTGGCTTTACAGGACGCCTTGGAAAAAGCAGGTATCAATACGCGTGTGATGAGTGCCATCCAGATGCATGCCGTTGCCGAGGCCTATATCCGACGTCGGGCCATCCGCCATCTGGAAAAAGGCCGCGTGGTCATTTTTGCTGCAGGCACCGGCAACCCCTATTTCACAACCGATACTACAGCCGCTTTGCGGGCTTGCGAGATCGAGGCCGATATCTTCATGAAGGCTACCAAGGTAGATGGAGTCTTTGACTCTGATCCGTTCGTGAATCCAGATGCCAAACGTTTCGAGCGCATCAGCTTTCTAGAAGTACTGACACAAGGCTTGGAGATCATGGATGCCACAGCTATCTCGCTTTGCATGGAAAACGACTTGCCTCTGATCGTGTTCAATCTGGGAATCAGTGGCAATATGGAACGCGCCTTGCGTGGAGAAACGATTGGTACAGTGGTCTATGAGGCCAACAACGACAACAGCCATTCGACCGACTGACAGGCCAAGGAGGAAACAAGATGGATGAGATCATTTTACGTACATCAGATAAGATGGATAAAACCGTTGTCAATCTGGCTGGCGAATTTGCCACCATCCGCACTGGACGGGCATCTGCAGCCATGCTGGAGCGGATTTTGGTCGATTATTACGGTACTCCTACTCCTGTCACCCAACTGGCTGGTATCAAGACGCCAGAAGCTCAGCTGTTGATAGTCGAGCCTTGGGATAAACA
>JAITUO010000103.1 GCA_031286245.1 Coriobacteriales bacterium | reverse complement strand
GCCAAAGCAGCCGACAAGGTATATTTCCGCCACAGCGGATATCCCGGCGGTTTGAAACAAGAAACATTCGCACAAGCTATGGAGCGTCATCCAGAGCGCATTATCGAGCGGGCCGTTTTCGGTATGCTCCCCAAAAATACCTTGGGCCGGGCAATGGGCAGAAAGCTCAAAGTCTATGCCGGCCCTGACCATCCACACCAGGCGCAGAACCCACGCCCGATCAAGTTGGAGGCTTAAGATGGCAGAAAACACCAACGAGGCCGTATACTACGGTACCGGGCGGCGCAAGAATGCCGTAGTCCGTGTGCGAATCAAGCCAGGCAGCGGTAAAGTGACGATCAACGGGCGCGACGGTCAGGAGTATTTCGGACGAGCCGCGCTATTGGACTACGCCAAAGCACCATTCAAGGTAACCGACACCCTGGATCATTTCGATGTCTTTGCCAATGGCACCGGTGGCGGTGTCTCCGGTCAGGCTGGCGCCTTGCGACATGGCATTGCCCGTGCCCTGCTAGAAGCCGGTGATTATCGCCTGGAGCTGAAGAAAGCTGGTTTTCTGACCCGCGACCCCAGGATGGTTGAACGTAAAAAGTATGGCTTGAAGAAGGCTCGCAAGCGTCCGCAATTCTCCAAGCGTTAATCATCAGAAGGAGACCGGCGTGCCCAGGTTTTTCGGCACCGACGGTGTGCGTGGATTAGCCTTAAGCGAACTGACAGTCCAGATGGCCGAGGTTTTAGGCCACACTGCTGTCAGTGCCTTGGGGCTTTGCCTGTTGATTGGCCGAGATACCCGACTCAGCAGCCCTGCCTTAGAAGCCGGGCTGGTCACTGGTATCACTGCTGCCGGTGGCCGGGCTTTGCTGGCTGGAGTGATCCCCACCCCAGCGATTGCCCTCTTAACGAGGGAGTACCAGGCGGATGGCGGCGTGGTCATCTCCGCATCTCATAATCCACCAGAATACAATGGCATCAAATTCTTCGATTCCCAAGGCTACAAACTGACCAAACAAGTCGAAAGTGTTTTCGAAGCAGCCTTGCAAGCAATGCCTTCGATCAACTCTCCAGTTGTTGATACTGCTCTTTCTAAATGTGGAGAAGACCTTCCCGACGCTACTGAGCGCTACATTGCTCATGCTGTAAATACTCTGCGAAATCAAGGGCTTAACCTCAACGGTTTGAAGATCGTTGTCGATTGTGCGAATGGTGCTGCCTACCGTACTACTCCTGAAGCTTTTCGGCGGCTGGGTGCTGAAGTCGTTACGATTAACACCTCTACTGACGGCGCAAGCATCAATGTCGGCTGCGGTTCAACCAATCTCAGTTGCCTGCAGGCGGCTGTGCTCGAGCATACAGCCGACCTGGGATTTGCTCATGACGGCGATGCTGACCGGGTGATTGCCGTAGATGCTTTCGGCAGTGTGGTAGACGGCGATTTCATCAAGGCAATCTGCGCTGTTGACCTCAAGCAACAAGGTAGGCTAACCGACGACACGGTGGTCACGACAGTGATGGCCAACCTGGGTTTTTTCCAGTCGATGGCCCGCAATGGCATCAAGGTAAAGACAACCGCGGTCGGCGATAGTAAGGTGTTGTCCGCCATGTTAGAAGGTGGCTACACACTCGGTGGGGAGCAATCCGGTCACGTCATCTTTCTCGAACACAACACCACTGGCGACGGTTTAATCAGCGCTCTGCAGTTGATGGCTGCAATCAAACGCTTGGGACAACCGCTGCACGAGTTGGCTACAGTGATGCGGAAATACCCTCAAGTCCTGGTCAATATCGAGGTTAATAATAAGGAGAAGATCGCTAGCTCTGTTCGGTTGCAAGCTGCTGCACAAGCTGCTCAAGACGAACTGGCTGGCGAAGGACGAGTGCTACTGCGTCCCTCCGGTACCGAGCCCTTGTTCCGAGTGATGGTTGAAGCCAGCGATGTAGCTCAGGCAGAAGCGATCGCTAAACGGCTGTCAGCCATGGTCAGCGAGGTCGATGAATGATCGAGCCTGGTATCGGCAATCAACTGCAAAGAGTGCTGTCAAAGCACCATCGAAAGCGGTCTTCTCCAAAAAAGCCTGGAATAAGCCCCATATACGGAAACCAGCCAAGGAAACCGAGATCGAAGCAGGACAGATGCAAACCATTGGCAAGTTTAATACAAAATCCATATTTGTTTTATCCGTTTTGCATTCAGTCGCTGCTTCTCAATGCTGTTTATTGTAGTACAATTACTCGATGCCACTCTAGTGTGATACTATTTCATGCTTAGGCTATCGAATCGATGTCATCAGTCAGGGGAAATGGCAGGGATTCATCTAATGGGAAGGCAGTCCTTCCCGGATAGGAGAGAAAGGATTTTAATGGAAAAGAAACAATTGACTAGACGCACATTCGTAGCTGGAGCTGCTGTGGCTGGCGCTGCGGTAGCGGGTGCGTCGCTTCTAACTGGGTGTAAGAAGGCTCAGGCTGGCGGTATCTTTAAGTACTACGTCAACGAGCCATCCTATATCGATGTTTACAACCTTCAGGAGTCTGAAGGCACCCAGGTCTCAAGCCAGATCTTTGATGGTTTGGTCGACTTTGACTTCAAGAAAGAAGCCATCGTTCCGGCTGCAGCTTCCAAATGGGAAGTCTCAGCTGACGCCACAGTCTTCACCTTCCACCTCCGTCAAGGTGCAACTTTCCACAATGGCGATCCAGTCACCGCTGCTGACTTCAAGCGTGGTTTTGAGCGTATCTGTAACCCCAACATCGCTGCCGATCCTTCGGAGATCAGCTATCACTTGGCACAGATCAAAGGCTACGACGAGATGTTCGAAAAAGGCACCGCCAAGGAGCTATCTGGCGTTAAAGCCATCGATGAATTGACTTTAGAGATCACCCTGACTGCCCCCTACGCCGACTTCCTGCTGGTTTTAACCCACCCAGCCCTGTCACCAGTGCCAAAGGCTGCCGATGATCTGAAGACTTTCAGCGAGGCTCCAATCGGCAACGGCCCATTCATGATCAAAGGCAAATGGGAACATGACCAGTACATCCAAGTCCTGCGCTTCGATGATTATTATGGCGATAAGGCTTATGTCGACGGCATCGATTTTCATATCATCACCGAGGTTGAGACCGCCTTCCAGGAATTCAAGGCTGGCAGCCTCGACTTCTGCCAGATTGCTCCCGGCCAGATCGAGGAATGCGTCGCTGAATACGGCGAGTCACCGGATGGCTGGACCGCTCAGCCTGGCCAGCAATCGATCATCGGTCCGCAGTCTGCGACCTACTACCTGATCATCAACAACTCTGACCCAATTCTGAAGAACCAGAAACTGCGTGAGGCCATCAGTTATGCCATCAACCGTCAAGCCATCTGCGACGTCGTTTTCCAGGGCACCCGTGTTCCAGCAGACGGAATCATCCCGCCTGGCATCGCCGGTTATCGGGCAGGCGCCTGGAAGACCGCAGTCTATGATGTGGAGAAGGCCAAGGCTGCTTTGGCTGAGGCTGGATATCCTGATGGCAAGGGCCTGGATACTTTGAAGCTCTCATTTAACACCGGTGGTGGCCATGATCAGATCATGCGCTTGATCCAAGGTGACCTGAAGAGTATCGGTATCGAGACCAATCTGGATTCGATGGAATGGGCAGCCTATCTGAGTGCCCTGGCAGCAGGTAACATTCAAATGGGTCGACTCGGTTGGATCGCTGACTACCCAATCATGGAGAACTTCCTGTTCTCACTGTTCTATACTAACAACGGCGACAACTACAGCAGGTTCTCCAACAAAGATGCCGACAAGGGTATCATGGAAGCCCGTGGCATTACCGATGACAACCAGCGCGTCAAAGCCTTCCAGGCTGTCGATGACATCATCCAGGCTGCCACACCCGTCGCCCCAGTAATGTTTTACAGGCACTCCCGCGTTACCTCGGCTCGTGTGAATGATTTCTTCTTCGGCCCGAACATGATCGCTGATATGGCACACACTTGGCTTTCATAAGGTAATGCTGTCTTTAGGCAGGAGTATTTAAAGCGGTATGGGACAGTACATACTTAGAAGGTTATTGCAGTTTGTCCCTGTATTCATAGGCGTTACGCTCTTACTCTTTGCGATGCGAGCAATAGTCCCCGGCGATCCGATTCGTATGATCGCCGGGGAAAAATCGATTCCGGAAACCACATATAGAATAATCGTCGAGCGTAATCATCTCGACCAGCCAATCTATATCCAGTATGGCTACTATATGGGCGACTTGTTCCATGGCGACTTTGGACATTCCTATCAAAAAGGCCGCGATGTCATTGAGATTTTTGCGGATAAATTCCCTTCCACAGCCAGCCTGGCACTGGGAGCAATCCTGATAGAGATCGTTGTCGGTATCTCTGCTGGTGTGATTTCGGCAGTTAAGAAATATTCCTTCATTGATATGCTCCTGACCTTATCCACATCAATATTAGTCAGTATGCCGGTGTTTTGGTTAGGCATGTTATTGCAATCGATTTTTGGCATCTGGCTGAAAAACCTGACCGGTGGGGCTATTTCACTGCCTATCTCCGGCAGTGGTGGGCCGATCAGCGCCTATCCGACTTTTTTGCATTACATCCTGCCTTCAGTGACTTTGGCCTCGGTGTCACTGGCATTTACTGCCCGTATCATGCGCTCGCAATTGCTGGAAGTTTTGAGCCAGGACTATATTCGCACCGCTTATGCCAAGGGGCTTTCCAAACGCGATGTGATTTTGAAACATGCCCTCAAAAATGCAATGATTCCTGTCATCACCTTTATCGGTATCGACTTCGGAACGATGATGTCAGGAGCCATTCTCACCGAATCAGTGTTCAGTTGGCCGGGTGTCGGTCGCGAAATTTACCTGGCGATCATCCAGCGTGACTGGCCGATCGTGATGGGCGGAGTGGTGATCATAGTGATCATAGTGATGACCATTAATTTACTGATCGACATCAGTTACGCTTTGTTTGATCCGCGTATCCGTTACGGTTCCAAAAAGGCAGACTGATGGATGGCGGGCTGATAAATAGTGGGCGTATGGATGGCGGACTGATGGATGGCGGACTGACATGATCTCTTTCGCCTTTGGTAAAGCCCGTGCGGCCCGCCTGGATGCTGAGGGGCGTGCTGCTGCTCAGAACCGGACATTATGGGGAGACGCTCTCAGGCGGCTGAGGAAGAATCGGCTGGCGGTTGTTGCCTTTTTCTGGATCGTCATGATGGTTTTAGTTGCATTAACCGGTCGGATGTGGGTACCGATTATCTTCGGAGATGTCATGTATCCCGACAGCACCATAGCTGCGACCATGTCTCGCTTACCACCATCCTGGCAGCATCCATTCGGTACTGACTCACTCGGGCTTGATGTCATGGGGCGGATTGCCTATGGCGCTCAGATGTCGTTATCGATCGGGGTTATAGCAACAATGATCTCGACAACCATCGGTCTATTACTGGGTTCGCTGTCTGGTTATTTTGGCGGTTTGTTTGACGCCGTTATCATGCGTATCACAGACATGTTCATGGCTGTTCCCTACACCTTGTTCACAATCGCCCTGTTGGCAGTGCTGGGGCCTGGTTGGGTAAACATCTTCATGGCTATCGGCTTATTAGGTTGGACTTCCATTTGCCGAGTCGTGCGATCGGCTTTTCTACAAGTCAAAGAGAACGATTATGTCTCTGCAGCCCGTGCTCTGGGTGCCAGTGACTTCAGGATCATCCTGCGCCATATACTGCCGAACTCAATAGCCAGTGTCGTTGTTTACTCGACGATGAGTATCGGTACTGCCATCCTGTCTGAATCCGCCCTTTCATTCCTGGGCCTGGGTATCCAACCACCAGAGCCTTCCTGGGGGCTGATGATCTCCGAAGGCCAGACCTGGTTGGCCTCAGCTCCCTGGCTGGTGATCTGTCCGGGAGCTGCCATACTGACAACAGTCCTGGCTTTCACACTACTGGGTGATGGCCTGCGTGATGCCTTGGATGTAAAAGGTAATTGACATGGCTAAAGTATTACCCGACATCTTCATCGATTCCAATCTGCCTGCTTACGAGCATCTCTTAGAGCTTGATAATCTCAAAGTCTACTTCGATACCCAGGACGGCATTGTCAAAGCCGTCGATGGTGTCTCATTTACATTGAACGCCGGGCAAACGCTGGGAGTCGTTGGTGAGAGCGGTTCTGGCAAGTCTGTCACTGCAATGTCTATCCTCGGGTTGGTACCAATGCCACCTGGTCGATTTGCTGATGGGGATATCCGCTTCAAAGGTCAATCACTATTGGCAATGAAAGACAAGGACATGCAGGTTATCCGGGGAAACCATATCGCAATGATTTTCCAGGATCCCTTGTCTTCGCTGAACCCGGTTTATCGGGTCGGTAAGCAGGTTGGTGAAGGCTTGGTGATTCATCGTGGTCTGACGGCTACCCAAGCCGTGGCGAAAGCTGTCGAACTGCTCGACATGGTTGGTATACCTAACCCAGAACAACGCGTCCGTGATTATCCCCATCAATTCTCTGGCGGCATGCGTCAACGAGCGATGATCGCCATGGCACTGGCTTGCGAGCCGGAAATCCTGATCGCCGATGAACCAACTACTGCCTTAGATGTCACAATCCAGGCTCAGATTATCGAATTGATGCAAGAGCTTCAAAAAAAACATGGCACGGCGATTATTATGATCACCCATGACCTGGGTGTAGTAGCAGACATGGCTGATAACATCTTAGTCATGTATGCCGGCAAACCGGTCGAGTACGGCACAACCAATCAGATATTTTATTCTCCCTTACACCCTTACACTTGGGGTTTGATGCGTTCGATCCCGAAGCGGACCTTGGATAACGACCAGCCATTGACACCGATCAAGGGCAATCCACCATCGTTGATAGACTTACCAGCAGGTTGCGCTTTCTCGGAGCGCTGTCCCTATGTGCAACAACACTGTAGAGATGAAGAGCCAATGATGCGACTGGTCAGTGATGACCACTACTCTTCTTGCTTCTTCTCCCATGATGGCGAATTTTTGCTGAACTCGCCGATCTATGACACTACCGAAGAGGTGGCTGCTGGTGCGCTGGACACAGGTACGCTGGCTGACGCCGGTGCTCTGGACACAGGCACGCTGGCTGACACCGGTGAGCTGGCTGACGCCGACGATTCCAACTATCAGTCAGGTGGTCGAGATGGCTGAGCCAATGTTGACAGTCGACCACCTGAGCAAGGACTTCTCCGCATCTAATGGCCTCTTTTCGTCGCGTTTTGGTGCCAAGGTTTCGGCAGTCAAAGATGTCAGTTTCACAATCGAACGTGGACACACCCTCGGACTGGTTGGTGAGTCGGGCTCTGGCAAGTCGACTACTGGGCGTTGCATCATTCGACTGCTTAACCCTTCAGCAGGAACAATCCGACTCGATGGAGTAGATGTACACACCCTGCGTGGCAGAAAACTGAAGAGCTTCCGAAAAGAAGTACAGATCGTCTTTCAAGACCCGCAAGCATCACTAAACCCCCGCATGACTATCGGTGAGCTGGTGCGTGAGCCTTTTGTTATCCACAATATCGGTAATAAAACCGAACAAATCAATCAGGTCAAAGAACTCCTGGCGATT
>JAITUO010000206.1 GCA_031286245.1 Coriobacteriales bacterium | reverse complement strand
TGCCTGCGTTGGTACTACTGCCTCCGTTTCCGTCGCCTTCGCTGGTACCGTCGTCTTCGTTTCCGTCGTCTTCGTTTCCATCGCCTTCGCTGCTATCACCATCTCCATTATTTCCGTCGTCGTTGCCTCCGTCGCTGGTTGGGGTCCATTTCGCAAAGAGTGTAATGCTGTCATTTACTGTGTCATTTGCAAAATCCCACTCGTTGATGCTTTCAGGTTCAGTGAACCAACCGTTGAAATCAAAGCCGGTTTTCTCCGGATCAACTGGCTTTGATACTGTTGAGCCTTCTGGTATGTCGAGAATTGGATCAACGGGTGAACCGCCCTGTGAATCAAATGTTACCGTGTAGCTAGCTAATGGTCGAATATCTTGAATACCTATGATGTCAAAGATCACACCAGTTGAACTGATCAAAGCACCATGGGGGACAGTTTGCATCGCAGTCACAACCTGCACTGGGTAGGTCGTAAGCGCTCCTGCAGTAAAGCGCGCAGATGAATAATCTGAACTATCAACCCAACTCAGTATTCCAGCGGTCAAACCTGAATAACCCGTCAGATAGTCAAACCCCGGTGCTAACTGATCAGTGTTTTTAATGACTGCTACTCCCAAGGCTGCTTGGTTTACTGGTGCGATGACCCAGCGGGACAGAGTGCTGTCATAACTGAGTAGATGCGCAGTTCGTTTTTCTCCATAAACTGTAACAACGTACATTTCGCTTGCTGTACCATCCAGCGAGTCAATAAAACTACTATAATGTGCGTCAGCCTGGGACATATCCAGCTTTGCCAGCAGAGTGCATTCGCTCAGAGTAGAGCTGCTGTCAACGTCTGCCGCGAAAGCTCCGGCACCCATTTTCTCTGCTACTGCTGATACACCCTGATCGACATAACAAGCAGCCCGAATGACCTCTGTCGAGTTTAAGGCCGCAGCAAAACCACCAGCGTATGCTGCCATTTCTGATGCAGCGACAGCAGTGGTCTGCGCATGAATATGCCCATCGATGCGGGCAAAGTTTGCTTCGATGTTTATTATTCCGTCGCGACCATTTGTTTCTGCGATAAACCCGCCAGCAAATGCGAAATCGTCTTTTGAAAAGGCCGTAATATCCTGTCCAACATAAACACTGTTGTTCTGTATAGAAGTCAGACCTGTTAAGGTGCTGGCTACATAGGATGAAAAACCAGCGGCCATAGATAATCCGTTAGCTTCAGATATGACCTGCCCGAAAACTTCAACCTTGGCATGATCAATTCGATTGGCTTGATTGTAGTAAGAGTACCCAGCAGCACAAGCCTGCAATTCTCCACTGGCTATAACACTGCCGGCAATATCGACTAAGGTATAGCTGTCGGACGCTGCATTCAGTGTCCGGAATGCATAACCATTAGCATAAGCAGAGAAATACAGTGATGTAGCTTCTATATCACCACCAATCTGGACAGCATTCCACTCACCGGCTACGATACCGTAGAGGAATCCGGAAGCATAGGCGTTGGGTATCCAGTTGGTATAGTTGATCTCCTCACCTTTGGCGACAGCTTGGATGCTGCCATCGACAACAACTTTGTTTCGATAATACTCAACCTCAGTCAATGATGCATAAGCCAGGCCAAAGGCATAAGCTCCTTCGTTGTAGACTCCAGAAGTACTGCTCCGCTGAGTAGATGTAGCCGATATTGATCCTCCGAGATACACCTGATTGTCAGAAACTACTCCATAAGGTGCATTGCTGGTGTTTGAATAGCTCATGAAGAGACCAGTCGCGTAGCTGCGCGCAGGTCCGATAGATTTGATATTACCTTTGACATCAACTGAATTGCCGGTGAAAGTGATTGACAGAGGGCCCGACATGGACCTGATTCCAGCAATCAGACCACCGGCAGCAGAAAAATAGTGACTATGAATAACATCACTGTTATCTTGGAAGATGTCACCATAGACTGTTGTACTGTTATCACTGATGACGACTGTGTCATCACCAGTAGCATAGAGATAGCTAATAAACCCTGAGGCTAGAAAGGTTTCTTCAAATTCTGTCTGCTGGTTACTCTTGGTAGCAATAGAAGCTGGTGATGATTGTGAGCCAATAATTACTGTACAAGCAGTAATTGAAGAGCGTGTATAGATGTAGCATTCGTTGATAAACCCAGACGCTGATGCCGCATTATTACCTTCCGAATAAACCCCACCTATCACGGTTGCATCGACGTTTTTGATAATCTGACCTGCGGAAGTGTTGCCCATAGCAAAATTGGCAAATCCAGCTGCGTAGAGTACCTCATTAGCGGCAGCTTGCTGTATCACACCACCAACCTGGCCGTCGATGACTACCGAAATGTTTTCAAACAGTCCTGCTGAAATACGCCCCATACATCCTGCGGCTACGTATCCGAGTCCAAAGCCAACAAATGATCGCCAGTTGGCGAAATGCACATCACCAAGGACATGGACGTTCAGATTGTAGATCGAGCTATTCATTGCTTCAGCAGCGATCGTCAAGCCGGCAACATCGCCGTTGTAGACTATGTTCAGATCACTGACCGTACAATCAGTCAAAAAACGGAATAGACAGCGATTGGGGGTTCCTGTATCGTCAAGCACTGTAATGGTGATCAAGTTTCCTGGATCAGTGTTTGCTCCCCTGAAAGTACAGTTGGTCAGGTCTATTGAAGGAAAACCACCATTTAGAGCACTGGCATTGATTGTGATGTCATTGGCAACGGTGTAGTTGTTATTCGAAAAACTGGAGCCATTGAGAACAGCCAACAAGCCTGCAGCATCACTGATCGTGATATCAGACAGTGGTGTTATATCGGTTTGATGTATAGATACGGTTCCCGCTTCAACCGTTTCGCTGAATGCAGGCAAATCTAAGTCAAAGATAGGTTCGTCACTCTGGTCAGTATCATCGCTGCTAATGCAATCGTCTACGACCTCTGTAACAGAGTCAATGCTGAGATCCTCAGTTTCGTCGATAGCATCACCAGGTTTTGAATCTTGATTATCGTCAGAAGTCGAGCTCTGTTCAGCCTGTATGTCAACTGTATCCAGAAGCTCTTGCTCATCGGCAAAAAGCTGTATTGGGAGTATCGGCAGGAGCATACCTATCAAAAGGATAGACAACAACAAACGGAAACGCACTCTTCGTACTGGTACTGTTTTGGTTTTCATGACAGCCTCGATTCCTGCGTTGTGGTTGAGTGATGCAGTGAGTGTCACTAGAATACTCGCTAGGTAGTATTCTATCATTATGTACGATGATTGTCTGGGTAATAATCAAAAAAGATGTAGAATCATCCAGAATATTACTAGATTAGCCGTGTCTTATATACATTTTATACCATTTGATAATTTTTGCAAAGCCACGCGGACGTTTTTGACCGCCGTGGTGCCTGACCGCTGTTGTGCCTGACCGCTGTTGTGCCTGACCGCCGTTGTGCCTGACCGCCGTTTTCGAATTACCTCACATCGACTTCGAGGACGCGTATCGCCATGCATGTGTACAATAAGCCTTAGCAGTCCTGCACCCTGTACTAACTAAAGCCCACTAATCAAGAGGAGTCGGATCTCATGCCGGATAAAGAATCAATGTCAACAAACCAAACTAACCTCCCCAGCTACCTATTCACATCGGAAAGCGTCACCGAAGGCCATCCGGATAAAGTCTGCGACCAGATTGCTGATGCTGTGTTAGATGTCATCCTGGCAAAGGAAACCGAGCTGGCCAACCAGGGATATATCGCCCCGGATGGCGAATCGGCCGACCCCCGGGCTGCCCGGGTTGCCTGTGAGGTGTTAGTGGCCAAGGGCCTGGTAGTCTTAGGCGGTGAGATCACAACCCAGGTTTACGTCGATATTGCCCAGATCGCCCGCCAGGTGATCAGTGACATCGGTTATAACGATCCGGAATTGGAATTTGACGCTAAGACCTGTGGAATCCTCAACTCGATTCAGGAGCAGAGTCCAGACATCGCCCAAGCCGTCGACAAGACAAAGGTGGCTAACGAGAGCCCCAACGATCGATACAACCGCATCGGTGCAGGTGACCAGGGCATGGTGTTCGGATATGCCACCAACGAAACCGAAACGCTGATGCCGATGCCGATCTTTTTGGCGCATCGGCTGGCTGAGCGACTGGCCGAGGTACGTAAACAAAAAATCCTGGATTACCTCAGACCGGATGCCAAGACCCAGGTCGGCGTACGGTATATCAATGGAAAACCGACTAATGTGGAGAAGATCCTGATCTCCAGCCAACATAAAGATGGCGTCGATATTCAAAGTCAGCTGCGACCCGATC
>JAITUO010000178.1 GCA_031286245.1 Coriobacteriales bacterium | reverse complement strand
ATGTACATGAGTTTCTGGCCTTGATGCTCTGCAAAGCTGCCTGTGAGTCTGGATGGACGTCATGCTGATTGTCATCCAAATATTGGATTGTTGATTGCAAAGCATTTTGGAACAACAGCGTTAACGGTAGTCTTCCGGCTTGCGACCTCAAAGCAGCCATATCACCTTTGCTGCGTCCAGGTTCAATCATGTCAGCCACATAGATCACCATATCCAGATCGGTCATATTGATAGCTCCAGTGGTATGGCGGCTGATAGCCTGGATGACTTCCGCCGGGAGTTCCGGATACAGATCACCAAGAACAGCAGCACCTGTCTGGGCATGCAGCAGTTTCTCCGGTCTGACAGAGACTTCGATACCAAAGCGGTTTGCTGCAGTAACCAACTCTGTCAACGGCTGGTCTTTGTCCCAATCATGTAGCAGTGCAGCCAGTCGGGCTTGCGGAATATCGACACCATATTGAGAAGCCAGGTTACTGGCAGTCTGAACAACATTGACAGTGTGGGTATAGCGTTCGGTGCTCAACCGCTGGTGGACGATATCGTGCAGAGTCTTGTAAAGGCGATCGCAATCCACACCACTTTGGTACAGGTGATGCTTAGTGATATAGGCAGCCACTGTATCTGGCGTGTAATACCGGGCACTCAAACCCAGTGCAGCACGTAAGCGTAAAGCACTGGAGCTGATCTCTAAGCGTGGTTGCCCAATCGCATAGGCTTTGAATAATGCAGCATGAGCGACCTGATCGGTCTGGCTGTCATCGGTCCCCGGCCGACAGCCATACAGCACGGTGGCTTTCTGAGCGATTTCGTTGGCCCGTTTCCACTTTGGCAGATCTTTAAACGAGTCGGCTCCGACAATCAAGTAGAATTCAGCTTTACCAGCGCAAGCCTGGTCGAGCAAATTCAACGTATCGATGGTATAGCAGGGTGTTTCACGATCGATTTCGATCCGACTGGTTTCAAAGCGGTTATCGCTGATGACTGCCAGGCTTAGCATTTCATAACGTGTCTCGGCATCAGTGAGGGTATGCCGAGACTTGTAAAACGGAAAGGCTGTAGGAATAAACAACACCCCATCCAAAGCAAACTCTTCACATGCCGACTGCGCAAGTATCAAATGCCCAAAATGTACCGGATCAAAAGTACCCCCCAGCAAACCTAACCGCCAGGGCTTCTCCACACTTGCTAAAGATATGGGCCTGAGAAACCGTCCGAGGATATGTTGATTGCCAGACATCACACTCAACGTATCTGGCCTGTCCCTTCGATTATGTATTTACTGGTTGTCAGTGCCTCCAGCCCCATCGGGCCGCGGGCGTGCAGTTTCTGAGTCGAGATACCAATCTCAGAGCCCAAGCCGAAGACGCCTCCATCGGTGAAGCGAGTCGAGGCGTTGGCGTAAACCGATGCAGAGTCAACCTCCAGCAAAAAGCGGCGAACCGCTGCGTAGTCCTGGCTGAGGATGGCATCAGAATGGTGAGTGCCATAAGTGTTGATATGGTCGATAGCTTCGTCCAGCCCGTTGACGCACTTGATGGCGATCTCTAAAGCCAGATACTCAATTGCCCAATCTGACTCGACAGCCTCGACGATTTGGTTTTTCTGGTCTGCCGACAGGTCAGCAGCCAGTCCGAAAGCGGTTTGATCAGCGTGGATAAGCACGCCGGCTTGCGTTAAAGCATCCATCAACTGAGGCAGGTAGCGGTTGGCCACAGTTGTGTCGATCAACACGGTTTCGATGGAATTGCAGACTCCCGGGCGTTGCAGTTTGGCATTTAAGGCAATCGGTATGATGATGTCCGGGTCAGCCAACTCGTGGATATAAAGATGGCAGTTACCTTCACCAGTTTCAATAGCTGGCACCTTGGAGTTTTCAACGACCGATTTTATCAGCGAACCGGAACCACGGGGTATCAAAAGGTCGATCATGCCGTGCAAACCCATCAGCTCGGTCGTTGCTGCCCGATCGGTGGTCTCAATCGACTGCAACCAGTTATCCGGTAACCCTGCCCTGGCACCAGCCTCGACTAAGACCTTGGTCAACGCCAGGTTGGAGTTGATCGCCATCGAGCTCCCACGCAATATGACAGCATTGCCAGTCTTCAGGCAAAGCCCTGCGACATCAACTGTGACGTTGGGGCGAGCCTCGTAAATCATCGCCACTACACCCATCGGCACACTGACACGCCGCATCAACATGCCATTAAACAACGTAGCTCCGTCTAACACCTTGCCCAGGGGGTCGGGCAACGCGGCAACATCATGCAGGCTTGAAGCGATATCCTCCAGCCGTTTGACGTTGAGCTCCAAGCGGTCCAGCAGCGCGGCACTGGTGCCAGCAGCCTGGGCAGCTTCCATGTCGCTGCTGTTGGCTGCCAGGATGTAGCTTTGCTCACTGATGATGGCAGCGGCCAAAGCTGCCAGCGCTTCATTACGTTGGGATAAGCCCAGGCGTGCCATGCCTCGTGTCGCTTGGCGGGCCCGTTGTGCTTTGTCGATCACTTCAGACATCTGTTTTCCTCCCTACTCATTAAGCATGGCCAACCTGTGTGAACGAGTATAGCAAAAAGCCGGTTGGCGTCCCTGCAAAAGCAAAAATCTCGTTGT
>JAITUO010000127.1 GCA_031286245.1 Coriobacteriales bacterium | reverse complement strand
GCGCCGGCTTCTACAGATTTCTTGATTTCGTCGTATAACAGGCCCTCATCCAGATCTGCTAAAGCCTGAACGATGATTTGGTTAGTGCTCATTTCATATCTCCAATCTAGCTATTAAAGCGATTAGCCGGCGACGGCCGCGTTCATCGCATCGAGGTTTTCCGGCAAGGTATTTGGCGGTAGTGAGCAGGAGCCGCTCATGATATAAGCATCACCCATGTCTTCAATCTGCTGTCTGCAGAAGTCATATACCTGATCCGGTGTACCCAAGGTCAAAAGTGACGGAGAGACATTACCGGTCAGGCACATCCGATCACCCAAGATGTCCTTGATCTTATAGATGTCTGTCTGGCCGTCAGAATCATAAATACAGGTCCTAGGCGGGAAGTGGGTATAGAAATGCAGAAAATCATCCCAATTTGAATCATTATGGAACAGGACATGGAGTCCGGCTTCAATCATCAGATCAGCCGCCTTGTACATCGTTGGCCAGACAAACTCCTCAAAAACTGCCTCAGAGACATAGTCGCAAGTACAGCGGATGGCTGGGGTCACCATACCGACCAAGCCAGGTTTGGCGGTTTTTAATGACAGCTTTAATTTGCCCAGTTCGGACTCTAGCATCGCTTCGATGACGGCTTTCAACTTGTCGGGGATTTCACGGATATCTCGGAAGAAACCAACGGTTCCGCGGCCAGAAGTCAACTTGTCAATGACGCTCTGGTACATGATACCGGCTCCCCAATTTGGATACCCTGCCTCAGCCGTCAGTTGGCCGACTTCCATTCCGACCTTACCACCGAACTCCAGCTGCTCCATGGTATAACCAAGCCGATTGAAAACAACATCGTTGAAATACCAGTCCCATCCGTTATTCAGAATCTGATCATAATCGTCTCTTGTCATGAAGGCTTTCTCATCGAGCTGCCAAAGATCATTCACACCCAACTCACGCCCCGGTAGCTTGACTTTGCAGAACCAAATCATCCCCATCGTACCCGGCCACATACCAATACCATCTGCCATGTCGAGATTCTCTAACTTGGCGATGCCCGGCAGTATTTCCTTTGCTGCTGCAATCGGATCGTTAACATAATCAGCAATGGTCTTTTCTGATCCCACATACCTCAGAAAAGCGATACTCCCGTTCACCATGAACGGTGTGCGATCAGGTTTTTCATGCCTAACAGCTTTCATCAGGCGATCCAAACGTTGATCAGCCAGTGCTTTTGTGTCCATTACTACCTCCTTAATGGATTTTGAACCTTGATATCAACGCAAACACCTCTAAATGCGTCAGTATAAACAATATGGCTGCTTTTCGTGAACCTTTCTCCATCTTGCACGTCAAATAGTATTATCCTAAGCCTATATTGTGCATATGTGGAGAAACCTGCTACTTCTCAGGCAGGTACTCTACATATCATGAAACAGTGCTTAGGCGACGCCGCCCGGGTAACGCGGGCGGCGTCTGAGTTATGCGAAGCCCTTAAGGCGGGCGACTGTCTAAAGGGCTTCAGGATGAATCAGGCTTCGGGTCAGCCTTGACAAATGAATCAAGCCTCAGGTTCAGCCTTGACAGATAAGCTGATGTTTGAGAGGTGCTGATTCTTAAAGCCACCTCTTTGCTCAACCACCTACAGGGATAGGGATGAATGACCCTCCTACTTCCCCTTCATCCCTATGCCTGCCGAGCATACTAAAAGAAACTACCTGTCTTGGCATCACCCAGATTGGGTAGTATTCCACGTTAGATAACCCTCAATCAAAAAAAGTAACTGCAAATGAAGCAGGGAATTAATAGACAGATGCCTTTCAATAGTGTAAAAAGGAATTACACTGGAAGTGTGGTGATTTGCTTTTCAAGAGAGGTGATCATTGTGTCATCCCCTTTTTGAGGAGAATACCGGGTGGCACTCAAAGAGTAGGGCCAGAGGTACTGACAGTCAGACTGGGAAACAGTCTGGATGGCCTATTCTCATTGATGACAGAAAGGCGCAACAACCTGTCGAAGACACAGGCCAGTAACAACAGCCGATCATCTACAGTAGCTAGTAACAATGACCAGCCGCTGATGACCAAGAACAATCTTCCGAACAAAATCAGTAACAACAGCCTGCTCTCATTTGTGCTCTGCTTGATCTCGATGCTGCTTTTGTTTTTTACAAATTGGAGCATCAACAGCATGGTTTTCCCACTTTATGACAAATACTTCTTCAACATGAGAGAAGTCTGTACAGCAGCGAGTGGAGTAGTCCTAATCCTGATCGCTTTGCTCTCCATTCGAAGAGCCAGGCAACTACATGGCATTTGGTTAGTAGCAGGTTTACTCTTCGGCACGATCATAGGAGTTATGCTGGTATTCATTGGCGATTTCATTGGCAATGTCATAGTTTTGGGAATCGGAGCCTGTCTGCTGACATCAGGAATGGGCATCTCAATGGTAGTAACTGGACTGGGCCTGATCAGCCAGTCTCCAAAAAGAACTCTGATCTGTATAGTTGCTGCTGAGCTAGTGATATTCCAGATGCGCTATCTGGCTCCAGCTGGTTATTCGGTTATTCGACTGTTTATCTTCACCTCCGCATTGATCATCGGAGCCTTGATTGTCTACCCACTGGCCAAGGCTTCCCTGATTGAAAGCGAGGGGGGAGTCTCGCCGATCGAAGCTTCGATCGTCGAACCAGCTTCCTACCTGCCATTTGGGCATCAACTCTTTATCTGCCTCTTTTTGTTTCGGATCGTCTATGGTTTCATACTGACCTTCGGAGCAATCGACGGCATCCCGACAGAGTCAGTGTGGGGACTGGTAGCAGTCGGAATCCTGTTCATTGTCGTCATGATCAACAGCTCTATGTTGAGTATGAATCGACTCTTCAACATTGCATTTTTGTTTGCTCTTGCCGGGTTTTTACTGGTTCCAGCCCATGAAGTGATCAAGCTGAGTGTGACCCATGGACTGCTTAGTTGCAGCATCGGAGTCTTCGAGATCTTCAATTACTACGTGTTGATCTCCCTGGCTCGTCGTAACCGGCGCAATGCTATTTCAACTTTTTCATGGGGCACAGCGATCCTGGTTGTAGGAGTCATCAGCGGAGCAAACCTGGGTCGTTTTACCAATCATTATTGGGCCAGCAATGACCAGGTTGTGATCTTGATCGTGGCAGGTTTGACACTGACCCTGGTCGCTTACACGATAATCTTCCTGCGCGACTTCAGCTTCGACAAAACTATCGCCGAAGTCATCGAGCATCATCAGCCAGTCGTGCGCCACCGACTGGAAAGTCCAGTCGAGATCGATAGCTTCGATCGAAAATGTGACACCATTGCTTTACAGCATAATCTGACAAAACGCCAAACTGAAATCTTTAAGCTTTTAGCCAAGGGAAGGTCAGGCGTGTTTATCCAAAATGAACTGATGGTTTCATACAACACGATCAAAGCCCATGTCAAGCATATTTACTTGAAACTCGATGTCCACACCCAACAAGAACTGATCGATCTGGTCGAGTTCTAACTAAGTGGGGAGAAAACCAGGCCTCCTGGCTCCAGCCAATCAAGCCCTGCAAACTACTTATGTCCAGGGGCTTGGACGACAATAATTAGCGACCCCTGATGTAATTCGACCAGCGATGACTCTGACACCAGTTTATTTGAGACTCCTAGAGACTTAGCTGGACTTAAAACGGCATGATCCAATTCCCATTGGAAACCGGTTAAACTGACAGTAGCCGGGCCTCCCCAGGGAATGAGAGAGACTAACGGACTGTCTTCTGGACTGATATCATCACCATAATTGAGACGTAGCATCTGTCGGACACCAGGGTTGTTCATAAACACCAGCGTCTGGGTAGGTTCGACTACTGTGATTGCCAGACCTTGTTCACCGCAGGTAGCTAAATTGCCGAGTGCTGCCAGTTCATGGTCAAGTCGACCGCCTAAAACATTAGTTGCGACCAGGTCAGTATAGCCACGGCGGAGCACCTCTTCTAATGCCAGTTCGAAATCCGAAGCGTCTTTTTCAGGAGAAAGTGCGATCTCTTCAACTTCCTGCTCAGCAAAAGCGGCGCGGACAGCTGGGCTTATTGAATCCATATCACCGACTAGTAAATCCGGTATCAAACCAGCAGCTGAGCACCATTCAGCACCAGAATCGACAGCTACGATAAAGCTCATACCTTCGGCAAGCTGCCAAAGCAGTTCCGAAGTGGCGCCAACCGGTGAACCAGAGACAAGCATCACAAACCGCGTATCGGTTTTATCCACATGAAGTCCTTTCTATGCAGCAAGTTTGAGACTTCCGATATTAACGTACAGGCACTGCTTTATCCAGAATTGGCATCAGGATCAACACACAGAGTATGGAAGCTAACAAAGAAGGCCCCAGATAACTGACATTGTAGACCAAAGAGTAAATCCAGACATTTTGCCCGCCCGCATACTCTGCAAAGAACAGCACACCTGAAAACACATGGCAAACATACCTCAAGGCACCGCCGGTCAGCAGAGAAACAACCAGCAGCAGAGCAGGTATGGCAAGCTGGCGAGGCTGATCGGTTGAAGTAGAATCCGGGGGCATGATCGAGAGGTTTTTATACAGTTTGCTGAAGCCTCCGACCGCCATGCCGAAGAGCAGGTACGGCACAGGGTAGTCCAATAGCACCTGGGCTGGAACCAGAATAAATGGTTCTATTAACAAATCAAGCAGCCCAAACAAAGTACCGGCTGCTCCACCAGCAATGCAACCGCGACGCAGGGCCAGAATAGCAATTGGCAGCATGGTCATAGATATCGATCCACCAGCTACATTGATCGGCAATCGCATGGCAATGAAGTTCAAGACAACCGCCAGCGCTACACAAAGTGCTGTTTCTACTATGGTTTGGATGTGTTGATGTTGCATGGCCTCTCCTTTGCCGCCCCGCATTACCGGAACGCTTGTTTCGGTCGCGATAAAAAATCGCCTCTCAGCCGTATCTACGACTCCCGAAGGAAAATCTATTTGATTACTCTAGCATAAATACAAATGCAAGAGGGGTAGTGAGCGGTAAGAGGGGTAGTGAGCGGTAAGAGGGGCAGTGAGCGGTAAGAGGGGCAGCGAGCGCTATGTTGAGGCGGACAGTGCAGGAGTCTGTGAAAAGACTAAAACCCAATTACACCAGAGCTGCCGCGGCGGATAGTTCGCACGAACCGTACACTGGAATCAGCGGCATTCATTATCACCGAGCTGGTACTGATACTGCCGGAAGTGTCAATGTGTACTCCAGCCAGCATTTCACCATCAGTGACTCCACAAGCGATGAAAACAGCATCATCGGTACCCACCAGGTCATTCATTAGTAATGGGGAATCCAGATCGACTTGCGACAAGGTTTTTGCTCGCTGGCGCTTCTCCACACCATCTTTATCGAGTGAGAAGTCCAGACGTCCCATGAGGAAGCCTCCAATGGCTTTCAGGCCGGTAGCAGCCAGGACTCCTTCCGGAGCTCCGCCCGATCCCATGTAGAGATCGATTCCGGTGCCAGGTACTGCAGTAGCAATCGCACCAAAAACATCGCCGTCGTCTATCAGTCGGATCCGAGCGCCGGTCGCTCTGACAGCAGCGATCAGATCATTATGGCGGTCACGTTTGAGAATACAGACGTTGACTTCAGAGACTGGCTTGGCGAGCGCTGAAGCCACTGCTGCGATATTGTCAGATGGTTGATTATCAATATGTAATGCGCCAGTTGCAGCAGTAGCTGCTGCAGCAGCTCCGGCAGCCAGCTTCCACATATAGGTGTCTGGAGCATAAAGCAGTGTTCCCCGGGGAGCAACTGCGATTGTAGTTAAAGCATTCGGGCGATTATAGGCACAAAGATTGGTGCCCTCAAGCGGGTCTACAGCGATGTCATACTGTTCGATTGGCTCAGTGGAGTCAAGCCAACCAGAGCCGACCTGCTCACCGATGAAAAGCATCGGTGCCTCATCACGCTCACCTTCTCCGATCACAATACGGCCAGCAAAGCTAATTGCATTAAAAGCCTCCCGCATTGCTTCGGTAGCGACTTGGTCGGCGGTGTGTTTATCTCCCCGCCCGTTGTAAGCGGCAGCAGCTATGGCAGCTTTTTCAGCGACTTCCAGTATTTCTAAGATTAAAGCGGTCTGCATTTCAGCCTCCTCGGTTGTCTATAACCAGTTTACCACTGAAAAAGAGGAGCTTGATTGCCAGCCGCCAAGGGGTAGCCCAGAAGCACGAAACGAAAACTGCTAAATAGCTTTTCGGATTATGACCGGCCAACTAATCACGTATATCACAAGTGCCAACAACAAACAGAACGAAATCTGGATCAGTGGGTTACCAATAAAGATGATCAGGTTAAAAAAGCCCAGCAACCATACCCGTAACGAAGCAATTGGGATAAAAGTACTAAGTATTGTGGCGATGTATAAATCCACAGCCCAGCCATACCATTTGTCTTGCATTGAAGTAATGGTGTGGACGACAACAGCCAGGAGTAAAAGAAAAACAAACTGCTGAACAACTACAAAAAGTACCCCGTTTTTGCTCCAGCCAAAGAGTTCAATCAGGTTAACCACAATTATTCGAGTATCCATCAGTGCAGGGTTTTGGACGAACGCGTCATAGCCGGCAAAGTATCCGGTAGAGAATAAGAATTGTTCATATGTATAAAAGAACAATGTATTAGCACAAGTCGCTGCCAGAGCGAGTAATACATAACTGGCCAAGCTGCCCCAGAAGAAATGGATCCGCTTGCCGCCGAGATTGGCTATTCTACGAAAATTCCTGGTAGGTATGAAAATCGCAGCCAAGATCATCAACAGCCAGAAATAATTCCCAGCACTGGTTTGCATTTGATTACCAGCATGTCCACTGACTGCAGCGATAATCGTATAAACAATACTTTCAATAAACAAACCCAAACAAACCAGACCGGTCACGAAATAAGGAATCTTCAAATTCTGAAAGTTGATTTTTACAATCGCCCAGATCTTCTTATACATTGCTTTTTCCTCCCACGATATTTATAAAGAAATCTTGCAAGCCGATTCGTTCTATTGTCACGTAATCGGGTGGTACGATTCTTTCGTCGAAAATACAAGCTGCCATCATATTTCCAGCAGATGTCTTAGCGATGCAGTTCAACCCGTCAAGTAATGGCAAGACATGCTTGGTCTGTCCGGACAACACATATGCCCTTTCGTCGATGTCATTGATGCCAGCTTCTATAAGAATTCGGCCTTTATCGATGATGATCAGACGTTCTGTTACTTTGGCTATTTCATCAATAAGATGTGTGGAGACAATCAGGATTCGGGGGTTTTTATGGTAACTCTCAAGTAAAAGGGTATTGAAATCATTGCGCAGAATTGCATCAAACCCTAAAGTCGGTTCATCGAGCAGGATGACACTTGAGTTGTTAGCCAAGGTAATGATGGTGGTCAGCATGGTTTTCATACCAAACGACAGTTGCTTGAACTTCTTGCTCATATCCAGATCAAACCGGTTTACCATCTCCAGGGCAAAATCCAGGTCGAATCCGTAGGACAACTCTGCCGCAGCATTAATCAAGGCTGATACACTCATGTTGAACTGAATTGAACCGCTTTCAATGAAACTAACACTCTCTGGCATCCGGCTGGTAGACACAGTCTTACCATCGACAGTGATTATTCCGCTGGAGGCAGCGATATGTCCTGCGATAAGCTTCATTAAAGTTGTTTTACCGGCTCCATTCCTGCCAAGCAGGCTATAGATTCCTTGCTCTAAAATCTCCAATGAGAGACGATCGATTGCTGTTGTCCGACCGAACCTCTTGGTGACAGCGGTTACTTTAATCATCGTTTTTTGCTCCCTTGTTTCTGATTGCATCAATCAATTCGTCCATCGACATACCTAGAGTTTTCGCTTCAGAAATCAACATGTCGAGGGATCGACTGAAGAAGGCATCTCTCCGCTGCGTTACGATTTGTTCACGCGCACCTTCTGCGACACACATCCCTATACCTCTCCTTTTATATAAAATGCCAGCATCAGTAAGCTTGCTGATTGCCTTGACCGCTGTTGTTGGATTGACGGAATATACCTTTGCGATTTGTGTCGTCGAAATAATCAGGTCATGAACCTGATAGACCCCTGTGATAATGTCGTTTTCGATCATCTCAATGATTTCAATGAAAACCGGTTGGCTGTCCCGCAAAACTGCTCCTCTTATTATGACTATGTTAGGGAGTTAACGACTTAACTCCCTAACCATATAAGCACAGTTTTCGATTCTCGTCAATAGAAAAACATCAAATTCCACACCAAAATGCTCAAAAGCTTTATGTGGAGAAAACCGGGCTGCATTCTTATAGCCAGGTTCTCTAACAGACAGCCATCCAGTGATTTTGAGAATGCTACGTTTTACTAAAAAAGACGCGCTGTGTGCACTTATTCACTGAAATCTTATGGGATTTTTCTGAAATACCCCTATAATTCAATCGTATTTAGCTGTATTCGACATAATGAGAGCACACAGCGCGCCTTTTTTAGCAAAACACACTTTCCTCATTCTGCATAGGTATCCAGGCAGTGTACCAAGGAGGCCTACACCACCACCCACCACTATTGGGGCTTGAATAAGGATAAGCAAATAAGCAGCATGGCTACTGGCAACATGGCTGCTTGGTAAGCTCCCGGCTTAACCAAATCAGGAACCACATTTTAGACTGTCAAGCTTACTGATTATTTCTCTTGCCTGTGCTGTCAGTCTTAGCTCGACATTCATTCGCTTACCATTGACGTTGATCACACCTGTCCTTAGATGGACAAGCGTATTGAGAAACCTCTTGGTGCTGAGATTGGTAGCGGCTTCAATAGTACGGATGATGGACAAAGTGGCAAATACCACAGTCAAGTGTGCCTCGATGGAGTCACGACTGTGATGAAAGCTAGGTTGTGTGGACTTGGACTACCCTCGAAAAAAGGACATCAGGAATACACCTTTACGTATAGATAGCTAGCTGGTCGGTTAGAAACGACTAGACTGGACATCACAAAAGAAAAAGTGTTTGACATGGGAATCCAAAAAAGTTCACTGATGAGTACAAAAGGGATGCTGTGGCCTACCACTAGGCCTACAAAGGAGAACTTATTTGACAGAAAAAAAGAGAAAATCCTCCAGTAAATGGGGTTATGAAATACTTTGGGTGGCTAGGTAAGTGTCAAACTACCGAGTCAAACTACCGAGCTAGGTAAGTGTTAAGCTACTGGCTTGACACATAATTGCTTTGTAGTTAGATTCTCATTAATAGTTAATATGAAGAGAACACCGTAGTTAGCTAGTAGAAGAGAACCTCGAGGGAAGAAACACAAAGAGGGAAAGAGTGGTGCTTATGGACAAAGAAATGTCATGTCAGTTTTGGCGCTTTCGTAACTCATCAGGAAACCAAACAAACAACAACCTACTGTGTTGGTTCATCTCCAATGGTTCCTAACAGCTCTACTGTCCCACTTGGGGTTTATTATGGAATAGTCTTTTATGGCACCCCATCTAATCCCGCAGGGTATTATTGTCAAGGGTATGTACAAGTAACCTATTCAGGGTCTACGTATTATAAGTATCCAGCCAAATCACCTACAATCTATTAACAGTGATTCGAAAGGAAAAGAGTGTGCTATGAAGAAACACAAATTAATTACAGCTCTCTCGGTGTCTGTAGTTTGCTTAGTGCTTCTGGTTGCTATTGGCTTAGCCTTATCCCGGCCTATACCAGTTGTTGCCAGCGACCAAGCAAGCCTACATCCGGTCAACGAGAATGGTCAGACATATGGTAACAATAACGGTATAGCTTTTGAACAAGGCCCTGACTTGATTGAAGTAAAAGCCACCAATGGCGAGATCGGTTATATATCAAGAGATGAGATGCTGGCTATCGACCCAAAAACACCTGAGGAAATCGAGGCTTTCTGGGACAACTACTACAACGTTGGGATCCAGACCTTTATTAAGTACGTCTTTGAACAGACAGGAGTCGAGCTGGATGCGTCTGAAGTCGATAGATTGCTTCACGAAGTAAGTTTTTGCACATATAGACCTACTTTTTCATATCTCAGCCCTGAAAGGCAGGCATTGTTGATTGACTTCTTACCAGAAGGATACCAAACGGAGAGCTTTGCTACTAAGGTTCTACTAGTGATATGGAAGCCGCTAGACAGAACTATCCCTGTCTATAAAGAAGATGGAAAAACAATCATTGGAGAGTTCCCGATTAAATGATTACTACTAGTTCTGCTTGGTATACATCAACAACTACGAACACTCATTAGTTGAGAATTGTCCGAATACTGTTTAAGCCGAGGATTAGGTTTTATAATTCAGAATTCCTCCCTCGGCTTAGGATCTTTTTAAAAAGTGAAAGCCTTTCAAGCTGGATTTTACACGGTTAGAGTTTTTAGCCCAGATTGTCGACAAAAGCTTAGAATGCGTGCTCTCCAGCACCAAGTCTGGAGTCTGGATGTTCTCATCAAACAGATCGAGTTTCATTTAAGCCAGTCTATAGCGAAAGACTATTGTTGTTTGGCTAGTTCCTCTTCCAACGCTAAGGCAAACTGATCTGGACAAGAGGTTTTCTTAAACCCACAAGGCAATCCCTTCAGCAACTCAATCAGCTGTTCAGCAGGCTGCCCTTCAGCAAGTCTGGCAATACCGACGGTATTTCCAGGACAACCTTTCGTAAAATGGATGTTATGAACCAGCCCAGCCGCATCGATATCAAAATCTATCTGTTTGCTGCAAACTCCTTTTGGTATGTAAGTCGCCATTTTTTCCCTTCCGGCGTTTTCGTATCTGTTAGCCAGATCCCTGAATATTGTAACTACCATTGTAACATATATGTCTGCTATATGTGGCTTTAACAGTCTGGACGATGTTTTTAATGGGGAGAAGCCCGTGCACTCCGTGCTTTAGGCTCGGCGCCTCAATATTGCAGCAAAGTGGGAATCTGGACCACCCGACCGTAGTTGGCTATGGAAAAAATAGCTATCGGCAACAATTTGCTCTGTGCAACCCCAATCTGCCAAGTTACCAGAATGCCGCCAGTCCGTAAGAATGAAATCAGTTCCAGCGGGATCATCAAGAAAGGCTTCAATCACTTTTTCATTCTCCTCAGTAAAGATACTGCAAGTCGAATAAACCAAACACCCTCCAGGATTAACATACGGTGCTGCAGCAAGCAAAAAGGACAGTCCCTGTGCAGACATGGCTGTGATATCTTCAGTGCTCAGCCGCCAACGAATTTCCGGGTTTCGTCGCAGGGTACCGCTACCAGAGCAAGGAGCATCAATCATTACGACGTCCAAGCCTGGTGGCAGCATTCCGCCTTCTATCAGCTCTTTGATTAACAAGATGTCAGCCGTTATCGGTTGCACATTACGCAACCGATACACCTTGATCCGATCGACCAGGACTTTAGTTTTAAAGGTATGGTATTCCAGAGCGTAATGCACAAACTCATCCACACCCAGTCGCTGCAATTCGCGATTGATTAACACAGTCTTAGTGCCTCGACCACTGCCAATCTCGAGTAGTTGGCAGTTCGGGTGTAAAACAGTTTGTTGAGCGGTTAGGTGTGCAATGAACTGGCTGGACTGGTCAGCAATGATTAACTCTCCAGCAGCTATCCCAGATTGGTGTTTAGCTAGTTTTTCTGCATCGATGCTCACACTTTGACCGGTTGTCAAATCAGCCCCATCAAGGGGAGCTACTTCGTTGGAGATATGCATGAATGCAGCTGCTGCGGTCCAGCCGAGTTCGGCTATTAAGCGATTAGCCAGCCAAAGAGGGAAGGCGGTTTGATGTACCAAGGCGTCGATTTCACTACTTGGGTCGCCCCAGGGGAAGTCAGCAATCTGCTCAATAATCCGGTGCATCGCCCAGTTGATGAAACCGGCAACCTTTGGCTTGAGTTGATGAGCGAGTGCAACAGCCTGGTCTACAGCGACATATGCTTCTTTCTGCAGGTAAACCAACTCATACGTCGCTAATTGCAGGATGCTACGAGAGACAGTATCAAGCCGCTTTGTATCGATAGAGCGTTTGATTATTAAATCTAGTTCACCACTGGTTGCGGTGACTCCCAGAGCCAATAAAATCGCAAAGTCCCGTTCTGCGCTTGAAATAGAGGCAGTGCGGATCAGAGAATCGATCAACGGACGAACAAAAGCCTGGCGACTGTTGACTTGCTGGATGACTTTGATGGCTTGCAAACGTGCCCAGGTTGGCTTGCCCATTTTGTTCCTTAAGATACTGCTTGTGATTGCGGCAGGCTGTTTTAGTTGCCTAGCCCCATCTGCTCCAACAGATGAGGTTAGGCAGGTTGATTTCGCGTAACTCTGGTAACCCATCAGCAAAAGCGCTACCGCTCATCTTGCGCTTACCATCCGGAATCAATTCCAATACTTCAAACCAGCCATCAACCGCCTGTAAAAACAATCTGTGGTTGATGAACAGCACTTGGCTAGTTGACAGGCTTGGTATTGACAGATGGCTTTTTTGTAAGATGAGTTGGTCTGACAAATTGGCAACAAGCGCTTTTTGCACTTTGACTCCATGGTCAGCAATAATTGCTCTGGCTGGTGTGTAGTTGTTTGCTGCCTGGACACGCCGCAGGTTATCAGCCACAGTCATGAGAGGATCCAGATAAAGATCATTTGCAGCCAATTTGTCAGCGTAGGTCACCAGGTTCTCGTCCTGCTCCACAGGTATTAACTTGGCTTGGGCGATCTGCGGTAGACAGTCCACAAGCAACTGAGAGCCAATGACTGCCAGTTCAAAGGCCAACTCGCTAGCAGGTTTATTATCAATCGTAGTTGAAGCGGATGCATAAACAGGCCCACTATCAGGTTTTCGGCGGACTCGCTGGATAGAGATGCCGGTCTGCAGGTCACCCGCCAGGATGGCTCGCTCGATAGGAGCCGCTCCCCGCCAACGGGGCAGCAGTGAAGCATGTATGTTAACTGTGCCGAAACGTGGAGCAGCAATCAGCTCTTCAGTCAATAGCAAACCATATGCTGTGACGACAGTGAAATCAATTTCCAGTTCATTGATCCGGGACAACAGGATTTGCTGATTAGTACCACCAATAGAAGCGGGCTGCCACAACTCGATTCCGGCTGTGCGTGCTGCCAGGCTGATTACTGATGCTTTCGGCTTCAATCCCCGGCCAGCCAGGGCGTCAGGCTTGGAAAGTACCAGGCAAACATCGAAACGCGAGTCAGGGTCATTGACTAATGCTTCAAAGGCCGGCAGGGCAAAAACCGGTGTGCCCATGAAAAGAATACGATAGGGTCTGTCAATCAGTCGGCCCGCCGATCAGTGTCTACGGAACAGTTACTGGCGGAGCAACAGCAGATGATACGGTAGAGACAGCTTCTTCTATAGGTGTTGCTGCTTGCTCCGGGACCCTCTTGCGAGTACTTTCCTGACCGGGAGCAGTAGTATCGCCCGGCTTGGCACCGGCAGCCAAAGCATCCTCATATAGCTGGATCGCCTCAATCCGCAGGAGCGGATCTAGTCGCTCAAACAGAGTCATACCTTCCAGATGATCAATCTCATGCTGTAGCACCCGTGCTGCAAAACCATCTGCTTCGAACACCTGCATGTTGCCATCCAAGTCAAAGGCCTCAACTTCGATCGATTCATAACGCTCAATTGGTACAGTGATTCCCGGCACTGACAAGCAGCCCTCATCCATCAGTTCCTTTGTCCCCCATAAACGCAGTATCACGGGATTGATGAGGAAATGCGGATCCGGTGGAGAAGGCTCCCCACTCTCTTCATCAAGGATCCCCCAATCAGGATCAACGACAATCAGCCGCTTTAAGATACCAACCTGGGTGGCTGCCAGCCCGCACCCCATGGTCTCATACATCAATTCAGCCATCTCAGTGGCTAAGGCTTTCATTTTGGGTAGCTCTTCGATACCAACCAACTCGGCCTTTTTTAGCAGGCGAGGGTCGGGGGCAACAACGATCTGCAAGTCTTCTCCATAACTAGTTCTAAATAGCAAAAGCTATGTTTCCTTCAGTTAAGCCAAAAAATGGGTAACCGTATTCTAACCGTATTCTGCCTTACAATGCTGTGATCTCATCGATATGGCGGATGACTAGTCCAGCCAGGTGCAGCTGCATCGGCAAGACCTGTCGATTGCCGTCCAGACCGTCATAGGCATTCAAGGCCTCATAATACTCCTGGCGGTCTCCTTCACGAATGATCACTGGAGGTAATCCAGCCTGCTCCAGCATGATGTTGATGATCAAACGTCCGACGCGGCCATTACCGTCGCCGAACGGATGGATCTTCTCTAAACGAAGATGGAAATAGGCAGCCGATTCAACCGGATGAGCATACTCTGGCGCACGCTTCTCCACCAATTGGTGCATTTTCGTGCCGATCTTCTCATAGGAGGTAGGACGATGGCCTTTGATCATCAGGTTATAGAGCCGATACTCACCAGCGATTTCCGGTTTATCAATCAATATACGGGAATGCAGACGTAAAAGCTCATGCTCGCCAATCCGCCGATTCTGGATGACATATTGCTGAGCCAGCTGCATGGCATCACGGTAACCAACCAGGGACATGTGGTCAGAAAGTGGCTTACCGGCGATCACCAGATCATTTTTCAAGACAGCCTCAACCTCTTCATAGGTCAGTTGGTTGCCTTCCATGGTGTTGTTGAAATAGACACTCTCAAATAAAAACCGCTCCTCATAGGCTTCCTGTGCCTCCGGAGCAGGGTCTGGTCTTTCGGTCATTTCCATCTTTTTGCGGTCGACTTCACGTAGAAGCCGACCAAGTTCATCACCCATTGGACTTCTCCCTTCCTGGGGGTCGTGCGTGTTTGATCATTGTAGCTGCTTGGCTGGAATATGTGAACGACAGTGCCGATAATTCACCGAACCGTCACTGGTGAACAGGATAGCAAGCTTATCGTAGCCAATCGGGAAGGCTGCGAGATTCCACAGCCTTCCCAATCGAACAACAAGTGACGCCAAGTGACGCAACCACTATGCTTCATCTGAGTCTTCGACTTGCTTGGTCTTTTTACCTCGGCGGCGAGAGGCCATGATCAGGGCGACAGCCTCTGCGCCAAGGATAGCGGCACAGAGCAACGTCCACTGATCAACCAAGGCAAAATGATTACTATAGTCCTCTGTCAGTATCAGGAATACAACTCCGCATGCGCCAAGCAGAATTGCCACAAAGAGCCAGACAAAGCGGAAAACAACCCTGTAGTCTTTACTGATCTCACTTCTTTTTCTGTGCCTGAATCGCATCAAACTAAAGAGGATAAAACCGGGTAACAGTGCTCCGGTAATCGCCATGACCAGGTTTAAGAATCCCCATACTGCTTTAGGCTGCGGTTGAGGTGGCGTTGCGGGATCGGTTGGCTCAGGCTTAGATTCTGGTTCAGGCTTATATTCTGGTTCAGGCTCAGGCTCCGGTTCCGGCTCGATCACGGGCTTCTCCACATATTGAGCAATCACGGTCAGGTTATTAGTAACATAGTTAAAAGGCTGATTCCAGCCAGTGAAATTGTATCCTTCACGAGTTGGATCGGGTGGTGCTGTTGCACTGCCACCTTCGACGACCGGCTGACTCTTGATCAGAGTGCCGTCCCAATCAATGAATTGAACTGTGTAAGTCGATGGAGTCGTCACTCGGGCCCAGAGTGCTGTATAGGTGACATTCTTGGTAACTGTACTGCTGCGAGCAGGCGACCAGCCTGTAAACAGCCAACCTGCTTGTCCAGTCACTTTTGGAGCTGCTGGGGTAGAAGTCCCATATGCGAGGCCGCTGTATGAGCGGGCAGCAAAGGTACCATGACTGCCCGGTGAATAGGTGACGGTGTAAGTGACTGGAATAGGTGTGTTTGGCACGCTGACATGGGTGATTGCGATCGGTCGGTCTAGAGTCAGGTCAGGTGGGGCAGAGCTGGGTTGGGAGTACAAATAGGCGGTGTTACTGATTGCCCCACTAACCCAGGCAGGGCTGACAGTAGTGTTGATAGTCAAAGTGACTAAATCGCCAGTGTGGGTTTCCAAGGTAGTTTTGTCGATGAAAAGAGCAATCGTGCCAGAAGTTATCGATGGAGTAAGAGCACTGCTACCGATAGTCGCTGAGGCTGAGATGTATGTCAGAGTGGCAGGCAAACTGTCAACCATAAGCAGACCTTGATGTTTGTCGACCGTCACCGGGATAGTAAAGCTCAGCTTGAAACTGATCGCATCACCGATATCAATGAAGGAATTGGAATAAGTCTTTATAAGGTCTGTGATGCTTTCGCTTGGAACTGTGATTTCGTCTTCCTCGTCGGGGTCATCGATGTCTGGGTCTGGTGGGGTCGGCCCGTACTGGTAGAAGGCCAAAGCAGTGTTGGTGATAGAGCCTGATACCCAACTACTGTTGACTTTGGTGTTTAAGGTGATGACGACACTTGCTCCGGCATGGGCAACGAGCTGGTCTTTAGAGATATAGACAGTAACTCGTCTTGCAGAGTTGTCATAGCTGGTCGCCAGACTGACCTCGGGGTTGCCCTTGATGACAGCTATAGCGGATAAATAGTCCAGCGTATCTGGTAGCTTGTCGCTGATCAGGATACCGGTGAAGCCTGTCGCGTCTTCTGGCAGGTTAAAGCCTACTGTAAAGGAGATAGCATCATCAATTGCGCTAAAAGCCCCGGAGTGGGTCTTAGTAAAGTCAGTGATGCCTGCAACGTTATAGACAATTAGCTGGTATTCAGCATCAGGTGAATCAGGCTCTAAGCCATCGAGCGAAGAAATGTAGAGAGCAGCATGATTAGTTATATGACCTGATGCCATGGCTGGAATACCAAATACCAGTGTGTATTCGATTGCCTGTCCAGCATATTCAGATAACTCCTGAGCATTGAGTATAAAACTGACTCTACCAGCCACCGAAGAATCAACTATCGGTGTGGCAACTGATATGCCATCGACTGTCAGGGTCGCATTTGCGAAAGCCAAGATACTACTAGGAAAAGCGTCTTCAACACGCAGGCTCTGATAGCTGCTGACATCATTTGGCAGAGTAAACGTAATCGTAAAACAAAAAGCTTGCAGGTCTGAACTGGTGAAATAGACTGGTTTTTCCGATGCTATTACAAAGTCACTAATGCTTGAGGAAGTTTTCCAGCCAGCTGGGTTATTGGAGAAAACGGGATTCGCTGGTTCGATCGAACTGAGACTGATATCGTTACTCGCACTACTGGTGACTGGAGCAACGGTGGCTTTTGCTACCTCGAGGTTGTTAATATAGGCTACAGGTGCGACATTAAAAAGCACTGTTCCGCCAGGTATGCAATACAGCCACTGTGTATTAAAATCAAAGACCAGAGGTATATTAATAAGCCCAGATTGAAAACCGGGATCAGAACAGCTTTTTAGATTAAAGATTACAAAACCAGGTTTAGAAACTAAATCATAATTCTCGACGACTTTGTTATAGCGAGAATCTGCGATCCACCCATCAAGCATTGGACTATTAAGAATGAAAAAAGCAGGGGTGTTGGTACCATTGACTCCGTCGCTGCCATTTGTTCCATATGTAAGATTAGGATGTGACACAGATGTCGGTGTCAAATCCAGAGGCAATTCGATCTTGCCGCCACTGGTGTATTGTTCGGAAATAACAGCAGAAATAGTTACATTCAGTCGATTCACAAAATCGGGAGTAGTCCATGTTACAAAGCTGGAAGGATTTATAGACACATTCATTTGGGAGATATCTTCTGCGTCGTCAGGGTCGTCAGGGTCGTCAGGGATGTCAGGGTCGTCAAGGTTATCCAAAGGCTTGATTGTTTCTCCACTTGTATCAGCATCATCAGGCTGCAAGACTGTTTCATCAATTAAGTCTGGCGCTGCACTATTTGATTCGTTGGTGTCTGTCTCAGGCTTAGTGTTCGCTGTACTTTCGACAGTAGCCGCGTCAGCATTGACTACTAACATGACATCAGATAGAGATGCCAAGGTGATGTTAATTGCCATAAGATTGGCAATAACAATCCTTAGAAGTCGTTTTCTTTTCCCTGTCTTTTTTTGTTTGCGGGAATGATTCTCACTAGAAAGAATACACCTTATCATTGTTTATCCATCCCTGCTCTGATGCTTATTTTCGCTATTGTCCAAGAGCAGTTATATCCTAGCATGAACAAACCCTAGAAAAAGTCTATTAATCTATATATAGACTACTATTCAATAGAAGAAGCCAGAGATCCAAGCGAATAGGTTGAGTTTTTTTCAATACAGGTCACCTTACGATCAGCGATTGTCTTATCGACGCCATACACTCGCTATTCTCCCTACGAATTTTAAACAGAGTGCCATACCAATAAAGATATCAAGCGGTTCAAATCAAATGCAAACTGTGAGAACAACCAGGCTGTCTATGATGATTTACGTCTGGCAAAGCTTAAGCAGGCTAATACGAAAAAGACCGTAATGAAACCCCATAGTATTGCAAAATTCATAGCTATCGCTGTGAAACCCGCTCCTCTTAGCATAATGTCACGTAAAGCGGCAGCTCCATATGTCAGCGGCAGGCAGGAACTCAGTATCTGCAAAGGCTCTGGCGTCGAAGAGAGGTCGAAGATACCAGATAAAATGACTTGAGGCAGCACTAAGAGCAGCATGAATTGGATGACTTGGAATGGAGTGCGGGCGATTGCACTGACTAACAACCCAAGGTTTAGCGAAACCAGAGCTATAGAAAAAGTCACAGCAATGACCAGAAGCATTGATCCTTCATTTGGAAAACCGACAAGGTAAATACATGCCCATAAAACGATGCCCGACTGGATCAGTGAGAACAAGCCGAAACCAAGACAGAACCCTAAAACCAACTGCCAAGGTTTGATTGGTGTGACCAATAGTCGCTCCATGGTACCGCCTGTACGCTCAGCCAACAGTGACATGCCGCTGCTCATGAAAACGAAGATAAAAATAAATATGCCGATGAAAACCGGGCCAAAGTAATCAAAGGTACCCCAGTCGTCATTGCCATGCAGGTAACTGACTTCGACAGTTTCGATAGTTGGAGTGAATTGTGTGATGATACTGTCAAGGTCCGGTAATTCAGGCATAACTATTACCGCTGGAGTTTCAGGCAGATCAGGGATACCGATAGTGCCGGCTATTCCTGGTGGTAAGCTGGAGAGTAATGCTTTGAGGTTATCTAAACGGCCCTGCAGTTCAGCCATGGTTTTCTTGAAATCTGCAAGCCGGTTTTGCATATCATCGATCAGCCCTTTGACCTCGTCAACACGCTTTTGAATGTCCACCTGCATCTGCTCGCGCTCAGCTAGCGAGAGGTTTTTGGCAGCAGACTGGACAACCTTGATAACGCTGCCTGTCTTTGATGGGTCTGCTCCTTCTACCTTAACGTTTAAGGTCGTGCCATCCAACCAGCAAATCGCATCGATCTCGCCAGCCTGTAACAGGTTCTCGGCTTCTGAAGAGCTGACAACCAGGCAGTTCATGTCCTCATCCTCAAATACTTGAATAGCCTCAGCCGGCAGATCTACTACTGCTATCGTCGGTCGATAGGACGGGCTGTTTAACATCAGACTGAACAGCCATAAAACCAACACTGGACCGACAATGAACATGACGACGGTCCGAGGATCATGTGTGAATTGTTGCAGGATACGTTTAGTTAACGCGAAAGTGTTACGCATGGTTTTCTCCTTCCCAGGATCTGTTGTCAAACGCCAGGAAGGCTTCTTCAAGGTTAGCAGTTCTGGTTGTGGATAAGAGCTCAGCAGGGGTGCCATCGGCGATGATGTTACCGTCTTGGACCATCAACAAGCGATCGCAATATGCAGCCTCGTCCATGACGTGAGTGGTGACGAGTAGGCCAGCTCCGGCATTGGCTCGGTTGCGGAAACCATGCCAGAGCTCGATGCGGTGTTTGGGATCCAATCCTATAGTTGGCTCGTCCAGCACCAGCAACAGCGGATCATGGAGCAGGGCAATGGCTAAGGAGAGACGCCGTTTCATACCACCAGAGAAATTCACTACCAGTTTACGACCTTCGTCTGCCAAGTTGACCAGGGCTAGCACCAGAGGGATGTTTTGGTTCAGGTGGCTTTTTGACATACCAAACAATGACCCAAAGAACCTCAGGTTTTGGTTAGCAGTCAGGTCGAGATAGAGTGCTTCACTTTGAGGCATGTATCCGAGTTGGCGGCGAGCTTTTTTCAAAGGAGCCGATTCTCCCAGCACCTCTACGCTGCCAGCTGATGGTTTATATGTGCCGACGATGGTGTTGACGATCGTCGTTTTGCCTGCTCCTGAAGGGCCCAGCAAGCCGGTGATTTGTCCTGCGTGGAGCACCAGGTCGATTCCGCGCAAGACCTCTTGCTTGCCAAAACGCTTATAGACTCCTTGGAGGACGACTAGCGGAATGGGCTGGGAGGCAGGAGGTTGGGGTGGTAGGTCTAGTGGAGCGGGCTGAGAGGCAAACTGCGCGGCTGAGGCTGGCTGGTTAAGCTGGGTTGGTAAGCTTGGTGAGAGCGACACAAAGGAACCACTTGTATCAAGCTCTGGACTAGTCTGTTCATCTGTCATGACAGCTCCCTGCCTAGAGTTGGTAATTCGCTGACTTTTTCGGACGCTCCTATTATCAAACAATCCCAGGCTGTTATGTCGATAATACAAGAATTTGGATTTGGGATAAAGCTTGTCAGTAGCTACCATCACCTCATAGAATCTATGTGATTTCATTTTAGTAACAATCTGATGTTGGTTGAATAGTATAGTCTATAGTTTAATATGCATCAATAAGTATTGATACCAGAGTATCACGCAAAATGGTTAAGGAGGTGAACAGAGCAATGTGAAAAGGTTTTTAAAACTGCTAATTACTTCATGCATTGTGGGATGTCTGCTCATAGGAGCTTCTCTCCCAGTCTATGCTACAGTCAAGAATCCTCCAGAAGGGGGAACATGGAACTATGGTACAGAAACAAGCGGCGATAAAAAGTTTGTTTGGTCTAATTATGTACATCCAAGCAAAAGGCATTCATCGACAGTAATAATAGGCCCACAGAACGTGAAAGTTTGGGCAGAAGCAAATTTTTGTCAAACTCTAGTGCAACTGATCTGAAAAAGTATACAGGTTACGCCTACTATGGTTTTTAACACTTGACCAATAAACTGTCTACGAGCGAATCGATTGATCATACATTTATCGGTTCGCTCAGTTCATGAAAGGCTTAAAGCTTGATATGTTGAAGCGAGTTCTCATTGGATTTCTGGCAGCACTCATTAGTATGTCCTTCTTTGTTTCTCTCTACTCAGCCGATGTAGCAGAAAAGCAAAAAATGAGTGAGGCTACCTATCATCTTGGCATGAGTTTTACTCTACCTGTCTGGCCTTTGCTCGACGATCCAGTTCTGGTGTTTTCTGCTTTAGAAAGCAGTGCGTTAGATTCTCATGTCAATGTTTTTCGTACTTCATCAGGTTATGACGAAAACAACAAACCATTTACAGCGCATTTCGTTTTGCTCACTTCCGAGCAGACTAGTTTTTTTAATTCATTTCGTCTTAGAGTTGGAAAACCCCTCTCCATGGATGAGACACAAAACGGCTCATATTTCATGTCCACAAAAGCAACTGGAAATGCTTTACAAGTCGGGCTTATAGAAGATATTTGCCGGAATGACGAGATTTCGATTTATGGTCTGCAAAATGTATATAGTTCATTGCCAGTCTCTGGTCGTTATACAGTTGAATATGAAAAGCAAGAGCAACTAAATACCTTCATTGATGCTTTTTTACAAGAATTAGAAGATGCAGGTGTTATACTCACACGTGACGAGATACTCACAGGCAGTGATTTTATGATAAGAACGGTATCTGATGACCCACAAGTATTGAACTGGGTATTTATATGGTCGCTTGTCATATCAATAACAATCTTGACAATCTATCATCAGTTCTATGAATCGAAGAGAGCAGCAGTCATGTTGCTACAAGGTAGCAGCATTTTAAAAGTCTGGTACTTAATAACAGGCCAGACTATTATTTACACATTGGTTGGATTGATGATTATTAGCTTTATAACTTCACTACTAGTACCTGGAACTAGTATCGAATTCATCTACACAACCATATTACGTACTTGTCAAATTACAATAGTGACCGTAGTTCTGTCACTGGTTACCTTGCCATATTTATACAATCTGAGGCCTGTGGAAGCTTTGAAGAATCGTAAAGACACAGCTGCATTAGTCGTGTTGAATTTGTGCGTGAGGTCTGTCATAAGTCTGGTGTTGATATTTAACGCAATCACTGCTCTGACCCTTTTCCATGAAGCCAAAGAGGCAACTGCAAAACTTGGAAGCTGGCAGGCTACCTCACAATACGGGTTTTTTTATCCAAGGAGTATCGGAAATGACATGGAAGAGGCACTCAATGGTCAGTTAGCCTCCACAGCATCTGAGGTATATGACTTATATCCGGCTTTAAATGAACGAGGAGCACTCTTTGTTAATGCGAGGATGTATGAACCAATGTCAATGCAACAAGGCTTACCCGAGGGTGCTTTCAGGTCTGTCCAAGTTAACCCAAATTATCTAAGTGTGTACCCTGTCTTCGATATCGACGGTGATTCCATTAAAGTCTCTGAAAATGAAACTGACTGGATTTTGCTTGTTCCTATTGAATATAAAGCAGATGAAGAAGCGATACTGAACTATTTCGCTACAAACAGATTCGGCGATTCAGAACAAGAATCATTGGCAGAATTTGAGCAACGGATGTTTGGCCGTGAGGTATCAGATAGTATAAAGAATCAAAGTATCAAGTTGATCTGGATAGCAAATGATCAACGACTATTCTCGTACAATCCTACAATTGCTCCAGAAGATGGCAATTGCCTGGTTAACCAGATCGTTGAAGTCATGACTCTAAACAACAGCACAGCCTTTGATCGGATTAATGGGATTACTGGTGATGTTGGCTGCGGAATCAAAGTGAAGCTGATAAATGGTGATACGAAAAAGACCATGGAAGAGCTTGGCGGTTTATTACGTGATTTACACCTGGATGACAATTTATTGCACCTGGTTACCCTGAATGACTATGCCCTTTCTGAACTACAGTTGTTGCACCAAGGAATACAAAGCAGCGCTGTCAAAATTTTAATTATCTCGTTGATCTTTGTTGTTCTCGTATTGCAATCGGCTACGATACTGTTTGAAGAGTCAGTCAGGCGTGTGATAATTCGTAAGTTGTTAGGATATCCATTTTTCACCAGACACAGCAGCTACTTTATCTATTCGATTATGACATGGTTTATCTTGTGTGCTGTAGCTTTGAATTTGATGAGTCTACCAATACTTTTGATTGACCTACCAATAGCGAATACCACTGATGCTTTAATAGTGGTGGGAATTGTCTTTACCATAGAAATCATGGTTTCAGCTTTAGCGTTAAGGTTCATTGAAAGCCGGCGTATGCCGAGTGTAATAAAAGGAGAGTTCTAGTGAATCAATCACAAGCCTATCAACAAGCGAGTGTCGAATCAGTTGTAGAAATGGAAAGAGTGAGTAAATCATACCGAGATAAAAAAGTACTGAATGCTCTCAATCTATCTGTAAAAAAAGGGGAAATAGTAGCAATAACAGGCAGAAGTGGAGCAGGTAAATCGACAATACTGAATATCATCGGCTTGCTTGACATAGCTGATAGCGGCACTCTTCAGCTCTTTGGTAGGCCTTCACCTAAACTCAGATCTTCCATAGCACAGAGCTACCTTCAAAAAAAGATCAGCTACCTGTTTCAAAACGCTGCTTTAATTGACCAGGACTCAGTTGAGGCAAACATGATACTGGCTCAACGTTATTCTGATACCCCAAAGCGAGATCGCCGCCAGAAGCGACACGAGGCTCTCAGCATTGTTGGTCTACAGGGAATAGAAAAGCAGAAAGTCTTCGAGTTGTCTGGCGGTGAACAACAGCGGCTCGCATTAGCCTGTCTGCTGGTACAAACAAGCGAACTAATTCTTGCTGACGAACCCACCGGCTCTCTAGATCCAAAAAACCGTGATGAAGTGTTAAAGATCCTCTGTGGAACTAGAATTCATGGCAAGACAATCATCATCGCCACGCATGATCCTGCTGTCCTAACTATGGCTGATCGGATTATCTCTCTTGACTGATTTTATTACTCGCTCTGGCTGATCTTTGAGCCAGCTATTCAAGCACAATTGGAAAAACCTTGCTGCCCTTTGCAATGATTGGCGATTTTACACGTGATATATATCTGCATGGGCAGGATAAACAGTTTTTACTCCATAACTGAGAATCTTTAACCAGCTGTCCTCCATTTCAACACTGCCAAATCCTGAAGCAAGCTCAATACCGGGCAGGTCGCCGACAAAGGCAAAGAGGTTATCAATGATTAATGTGACACTGTCTGGTGAATGCCCTGGAGTGTGTATGATCTCACCGTCTATTCCCATTTGCTTAAGTAACTCGCGGCTCTCTGCCGATGTTACTAACTGATTGTTAGTCTCAGTGATAGGGCGATAATCTGCATCCGGATGCTTGGTGAAGAAATCATTCATAGCTCCAGTCGCGCCTACCTGACATTCATGTAATAAGAAACCGACTCCATAATCTTTAAGGACTTGGGTCAAACCAGCGTGGTCCATGTGAAAATGCGAGACAACGAAATGTTGGATATCTTTGATACGGACACCTTGCTCTTTCATACTTCGCGCAAAGGGGACAAAAGAGTCAGGCCAACCAGCATCAAACATCAACCATTGCTGGCTGCCTTTGACTAGATAACTGTAGGTGTGTTTATGTGTCAGAGTGACGATTTCCATGCGGCCTCCTTGTATTCAATACTATACCGATAGCAGAGTAACGCAACATGTCAAACTGGGTTTTATTACCGATGCAATTGCTGTGTTTCTGTTTACTCTGACTCTTTAAATTGACCACCATAACTGGCTTTTCTGTGCGTTTGACAAGCATTTCCTGGGAATTTCGGAGTTTCTGGCCAAAAAGGGCTCTCATGTATAGTTCTCTATAGATTTCACACAAATAGAATTTTGTCACAACTCATCTACCTGCGCTTTTAAATTGTGGAGAAAACCAGATCTCGCAAAACAGACCAAACAGCCCTACATGAGAGCCCTTTTTGGCCAGAAACTCCGAAATTCCCAGGATTGCCAATTTATAGGCTATACAGTTACATGGAAGTCAAGCAAAGGAAGACAAAATGAACCAAATGAACCAAAATTGACGCGCAGCTTAACACTGTGCTCTTCGGCAGCTTAACGCTGCGCTCTTCGGCAGCTGCGCTGCCTCAATTCATCAAGTTATATTTACATCATGTCATAGGGGTCGATGTCGATTGCCTGATTGACACCGGCAAACGGCTTCATACTACCAAGAGCCTCTGTCAGCCACCTGGGTAGATCGCTGTCCAAGGGAGCTTTGATAAGCATGTGCCAACGATGCTGGCGTTGTCGTCGGGAGATCACACAAGGGCTGGGCCCTAACAGCTTGGTTTCAGCAGGTAGGTTGTCTCTCAACAAATCTGCCAGGGATTCAATCGCTTGGCGAACAGTTGTAAGGTCTTCTCCCCATAATAAAACATTCGCTAAGCGGGCATATGGCGGGTAAGCGAACTTGCGGCGTAAGGTTTCTTCCTCTGACAGCAACAGATTCCGGTCATGTTGAGCAGCGGCTTGGATGGCTAGATGTTCGGGCCAGTAAGTCTGAACGATAACGCGTCCGTCCTTATCAGCGCGACCGGCACGGCCTGCGACCTGTTCGAGCAGTTGGTAGGTACGTTCAGCAGCACGGAAGTCTGGTAGCTTGAGGGCAGTGTCGGCGATCAGAACACCGACCAGTGTGACCTCCGGGAAGTCCAGTCCCTTGGCGATCATCTGGGTTCCGAGCAGCACCCCATACTTGGCTGCGGCGAATTCTTCGAGGCGCTTCTCATGACCATAACGCCCGCGAGTACTATCGGCGTCCATGCGGATGATCGGTGTATCCGTCGGCAGCAATGAGACCAGTTGGTCGTAGGCAAACTGAGTACCAGGGCCCAGCTGGCGGAGGTATGGAGAATGACATTCCGGGCAGGTCACGGGTGCAGCCTGCCGTGCACCACAATGATGGCAGACCAGGCGCGGTGGATGCTCATGGAAGGTCAACGAAGTGGAACAACCTTCACACATTGGCACATAACCACAGTCGCGACAAAGTAAAAAGGAGGCAAAGCCACGGCGGTTTAATAACAATACGGCTTTTTCACAGCGCTGGACAGTCTGCAATAATGCTTCGCGTAAGTCATCAGAAAACATCGACTTATTACCAGAGCGGAACTCCGCGGACAAATCGACTACTTTGATAGGCGGCAGGGGCAAGCCGTTCGGACGTTCAGGCAATCGCAGATGCAACATCTGTCCACGCTTGACAGCGGCCAGGGATTCCATTGATGGAGTTGCACTGCCTAAGACCAATAAGGCTCCAGAGATATTAGCCAGGCGTATAGCCACGTCGCGACTGACATAGCGGGGAGCTGATCCTTGCTTGTATGATCCTTCGTGTTCCTCATCGATGATAATCAACTTGAGATCTTTTACGGGAGCAAACAAAGCCGAGCGGGCTCCGACAGCTACGCGGGCGGTTCCGCTGCGTAATTGATCCCACTGGTCGAAACGCTCACCAGCGGAGAGGCGTGAATGGAGAACAGCCACCTGTTCACCAAAGCGGGAGCGGAAGCGAGCGACAGTTTGTGGCGTCAGAGATATCTCTGGCACTAACACGATGACAGTACCGCCTTGTTCAAGGACTCTCCGGATCGCCTGCAGGTAGACTTCAGTTTTACCTGATCCGGTGATGCCGTCCAGCAGAATCGGCAGGGGAGCAGGCTTGAGAGGTTGCACAACGAGCGAGTGGCTTGCGTCTGTCAACTCAGCCAAGGCTAGATTGATGGCTGTTAAAGCATCACGTTGACCTTGAGTCAGGTCACGGATGTCCTGGCTGGCAGGTAAAACCGGCGCAACACCACGCATCCGTCGCCGGCTTTCGACAACCACCACGCCTTTCTTCTCCAGCGACTTTAATGCAACTACGGCACTTTCAACAGCCAACCCGAGCTCGGAGACCTTCAGCTCTCCTGCTTTCAACGCATCCAGGATCGCACGCTGTCTGACGGCTTTAGCTGACGGTTGGTACCCCGCTCCAGCCTCGCTGAGCCTCACCCAGCGGTCATCGACCGGGCCGACACCAGCATGCTCTAACTGCCAGCTTCCGCCAGCATCCTTCTTTATTCGAGGAGTCGAACCTGGTGGAGTGAGCAATCGGATAGTCTCACTCAAAGGTGCCATGTATTCACGGGCAATCCAAGTAGCCAACTGGTATTGCTGGCTGGAGAAAAAAGATGTGGATAAGACCTCTCTGATCGGTTTCAACTTTTTTGGATCCAGGTTTGTAGAAGGATTCGAGTTGATTGAGGCTACATATCCAAGAACTGGCCGGTTGTTGAAACTGACCAACACCGAACAACCAACTTCCACTGATGAAACCAACTCTTCAGGGATCAGATAGTCAAACGGGGTGTCCAGGGCACGTGTGGGGATGTCTATTATGACCTGGGCAAAGAGTAGTTTAGAGGTTACCGTTGCAAGGCCTACTGGTGATGCAGCGTCGGCATTGACTGCCTGGGATGTGGTCTTCTCCCCATCTGGACTCACCGCAGTCGTGCTCTGATCAGCTGCCGCCTGGGATGTGGTCTTCTCCCCATCTGGACTCACCGCATACTCACCACTTCTAGTGTCTGTGGAAGCAATTCGATATCAAAATGCCAATCGCCGACTTCATTAACCTGTGCTTCGAGCGATTCTCCATCGCATTGAGCAGCAATCGGGGCACTGAAGTCAAGGCTGATACGAGCAGCCTTACGGGTTTCGACGATTTTTAGCTTTTCATGGGTTCCTTGAGCGATTCGAGTCATGTAATAAAGGGCGGCAGGAGCAGAGGTCTGACCAGCCATGCAAATGTTAAACAAGCCATCGTCAAGCAGAGCACGCGGTGCGACCTTAAAACCACCACCGTAATAGGGGCCGTTTTGGATTGCACAGATTAATAAATCACGTTCGAGGTATTCTCCATCGATCATCATCTTGTAGTGATGCGCTTTGAGGTCTTTGATGATCGCCCCGACAGCTGCCTGGGCATATAACATGAAACCGCGGCGACGAGTGGATTTTCGCAGTTCAGTAGTGCGGTCGGCAATAACTGCATCGACCCCGAAACTCAAGGTGTTCAGGAAGTAGCGTCCATTGACATTTCCGATATCGATCAATGACCGCTGACCACGCATCAGGCGGCTGATAGCCAGCCAGGGATTCATCGGCACTCCCAGAGCCTTAGCGAAATCGTTGCCGGAACCGATCGGGACAACAGCCAGTAATGGACGGGCATCGCTCGGACGGCGCATTAAGCCTTGGGTAATATCCAGGATTGCACCGTCTCCGGACAATGAGATGATCATTTCGGTGTTTAAAGACTCTCCAAGAGCAGTGGCATGCTCTCGGTTCACGGTTTCAATGACATCGATACGGCTGTTGAAGAATGCCTCCTCAAAGTGTGGCTGTAAACGTAGCCACTCGGTGTGTCCATTGCCATTGGCAGCAGCCGGATTGACCAATACAGTGATGTGCTCGATGTTTTGCATGTTTTAACTCCTGATAGCTTTGCTCGGAAATCTGGTTGACTCTATTTGAGCTCTGGTCAAACCAAGGGTATCTCACGTCGGTCACCATCAGCGGTAGGTATGGTGACCTTTTGATAACCGGCATCCAACATCGCTTTGATACCTTCTGCATATGCCCGGTTGACATTGGCTGGACTGTGGGCATCTGACGAGATCGTACAGGGAACACCAGCCCGACAAAACTCCTCAAGTAATTGTGGGCAGGGAAACACCTCTTTACTCGCATAGAACAATCCGGAAGTATTAACCTCGATCATCACACCTTTTGCCGCTGCTGCATCAGCCATCTGCATCCATAAACTGGATGCATCGAAGTCGGGATGAAAACCGAGCTTTTTCGGCAAGTCAGGATGGGACATGATGTCAAAAGGCACTCGGCTCGTGACAGCGTCGAGCCATAAACGCACGTATTGCTCCCAAACATAGCGCACTCCGCGCTGGTACCAGCCATCGATTGTGCCAATGTAGTCGAGCGGCCAATAATCGAGGGGGTCGAGAGGGTTTTCTCCCGTTAACATATGAACACTGCCAAGGATCAATTGGTAGCGAGGTTTGGCGCTGGTAGTGCCGGACGAGGTGGTACTAGACTTACCCAAGCCACGATTGTCCAGCCCAAGTTGATTGAGGATAAACTCTTCTGCGCTTTGCCGCCAATCTACCTCCACCCCGCAGATGATTTCGAGATTTGCAGCTGGTGTAGCGTCGATATGATGGACGAGCTCTCTAGCTGTATCAATTTCGCTGGTGTACTCATCCACCTGAGCAGGCAGCATTGAGAAGGTACCATCCGGATCCAGTTGTGTTGGTAGCGGTAGATGCTCGGTGATTGCCAATGTACTGAGACCTTTGTCCAGCGCGACCTTGACCAGGTCCTGAGGCGTTCCTTCGCCATGTCCGGAGTAAACTGTGTGGGTATGGGTGTCAATCAGTTGCATGTTGTCAAGCATAACAGAGCGCTGTTAAGCCAGGGTAAGAAAGGACTCATCACTTGGCATCATCGGACAATCTGAGCGAGGGCTCTGACAAAACTGTCAATCTGGACTGCGGTTGTTGAGTGCCCAATCGAGATCCGTAGCACGCTTTGAGCCTGCTTGCGACTGAGTCCCATCGCCAGCAACACATGGCTTGGTTCCAATGATCCTGTGGAGCAGGCCGAGCCGCCAGATATAGCAAATCCCTGTTCATCCAATTTGAGTATCAGGCTTTCGGACTCAAAACCTTCAACAAGGATTGAAAGGATATTCGGCAAGCGTTTAGCTTGAGAGCTAACTGTCAACTGGACGCAGGGACAGGATTGCATGAGTTTGCCGGTCAATCTGTCTATCAGGTCATTTAACCGGGTTACTTCTATTGTCTGTTCAATTGTTGCCAGCTCCAGGGCTTTGGCAAAACCGATAGCTCCAACTACATTGGCGGTGCCTGAACGCAAGCCCCGTTCCTGTCCTCCGCCATGTTGTTGGGATATAAATGGGGTCAACGAGCGTAGGTAGAAAGCCCCCACCCCTTTGGGTCCACCGATTTTGTGGGCTGAGAAGCTGGCAGCATCGATTCCGAGTTGGTGTACATCAAAGGGCATCTTGCCCAGAGCCTGTACTGCGTCTGTATGAAATAGAGCACCATGATTGTGGCTGATGTGAGACAAATTGGCGATTGGTTGGATTGTGCCAATCTCGTTGTTTACTGTCATCATACTGACCAGGGTGGTAGTTTCATTGGCAACTGTGTCGAGCAGAGCCTCCAAAGCTGCTGGCTCAATCAAGCCATCTCGGGTCGGTTTGACCAACTCAGCCTGCCAACCATTACGGCGCAGGGCTTTGACAGGTTCCAGTACTGCATGGTGCTCAATAGCTGAAGAGACGATACGGTTGCCTCCGCGTTTTTCACCGAGCTTACTTCTGACTCCGCCAGTTATACCAAACAACAAGGCGTTGTTGGATTCCGTGCCGCCTGAGTTAAAAATGACCTCTAATGGAGATGCTCCGATTGATTGAGCAATGGTTGCGCGGGCTGACTCCAAAGCCTGACGCGCCAGCTTGCCTTCAGCACTGAGAGTCGAGGCGTTACCAAATTTTCCATCTGCTGCCAAACCCAGCCAAGGCAGCATTGCTTCATATACCTCCGGGCGAAGTGGAGTAGTAGCGGCATGATCCAGATAAACTCGACCAGTCACTGAAGTTAAGTCGGTCATTTTTCAGTGTCCATTTTCATTTGCAGAGTTAGTTGCCAAGTGATGTAGCAGCCGCTCTGATATCAGCCATAGCTGTCAAGGGATCCGATTCAGCGAATATGGCATTGCCAGCTACCAGTATATTAGCGCCAGCCTCTACTGCCAGGGCAGCAGTTGAAGCATTGATACCGCCATCGACTTCAATCAACAAGCCGGGTGCGTTAGCGGCGGCTGCTTTTGAAACCGTAGCGATCTTCTCCACAGTTGAATGAATGAAGCTCTGTCCTCCGAAACCTGGATGCACGCTCATCAGCAGCACTAGATCGATTTGGTCGATCCAAGGTAAGGCCAGTTCAACGGGTGTATCCGGATTCAAAGCGAGGCCTGCCTTACGGCCAGCGGTGTGGATACGAACGATTACTTCAGCTAGAAGGTCAGGATCGCTGATGCTGTTTATTGAAAGTGAGGTACCCGGGGTGTTGGCAATGTGAGAAGTCTGGCCGAAGCATTCGATGTGGACTGTTATTGAATCGGCTCCGGCTTCGATATACCAATCCAGCTGGTAGCTGGGGTTGTCGATCATCAGGTGGATATCCAGCGGTATATCGGTGATAGCTTTCAAGGCTTTGATGACTGGTGGACCGATAGTCAGGTTGGGTACGAAATGGCCGTCCATGACATCGACATGCAGCCAATCTGGAAAGCCTTTTTCGATCATTTGTACATCATGAGACAAGTTCATGAAGTCTGCACTGAGTAGTGACGGTGCGATCAGGATGCCTGTATTCTGTAGGTTTTCTGTCATGCTTTCAGTCTAGCGCAGAATCACTGTAGCAGGATAGTCACTTCGACAATGAAGCGATAGTTCTCCAGCAGACTCGATCACGTGCATAATAGCTGGTGGCTGATAGTTCACTAGCACCAAACAATCTCGAATTGCATCTCTTTTGCTGATAGCATCACTTGACGACAGGCTGCCTCGTTCAGTGTCAAACGGGTTCTTTGTTTATCTCTATTTATCCATGGTTGTCAATCAAGCCCTACCTACTCCAGAATTGCCCAAGAAAGCCTGCTGTGACATGAAAAGACGATAATTTAGTACGAAATGGCGTTCACGTACGATT
>JAITUO010000147.1 GCA_031286245.1 Coriobacteriales bacterium | reverse complement strand
ACTGTGGCAGACGGGGACACTGTAACAATCGGTGGTACTCCTTCTGGCACATTGGTAGTCCCAGCTAATGCCACAGTAACGATAAATGGAGTAGTCCCAGCATCAACAGCGGTAGTTGTAATCAACATCCCCAGTACATCGACAGTTATTTGGACGGCATCTCTAACCAGCCAGGCCTCTGCTTACCTGGTCAGCTTGTCAGGAGCTGGCGTATTCAAAGTTGAGGGAGGCACAATCATCAACAATGGCAATGGGGGAGCGATTAACATCAACAGCACTGCTGTTGGAGCAAACGTGATTATCGGTAATGAGTCACTGGTTGCCTCCAATGTGGGGGGCAATGGTATACATGTCGAAGCAAACTCTGTGATTGTACAAATTGAGGAAGGCGGCACTGTCGAAAGCCTGCCTGAAGATACAGCCGCAGCCATTCAAGTAATCAGCAGCTTGGAAGGTGTACGTATTGAAGTCAATGGTGGATCTGTGCTTGCTGATATCTCGGGTTATGCGATAAATGATGGCAGTGGAACAGCTACCACCAGCAATAATACCCAAATCGTAAGCAATGGTGGTGAGATCATTGCTGGCAGCAACAGTGCTATCCATTCCACGGGCACTGGCTCGAAAGTGACTGTCAATGGTGGCATCATTTCGGATGCTGCTACTACCAACATTAATCCTGTCATCTATATGAATGGCGGAACTGGTGATAATGTGCTGATTAATGGCGGCATTGTCCAAGCCAAACATTTAAATAGCTTCGTTATCCAAACCACTGGCAATGTCGAGGTCAGTGGTGGCCAGGTCAGTTCGATCAATGGCCGGGCTATCAACATAGTAGGGCCAGACTCAAAAGCTACAATTAGCGGCGGTGTCGTGCAGGCAACTGGTAGCGGAGTAGCTATAAGTACAGCAACCACTGCTGGGATTGATATCCATAATACATCGATAATCATCGATGGAGGTACGGTTTTATCCACATCTGGAATCGCTATCAACACCACAGGATCAAACAGTTCAGTTTCCATCATCAGTGGTAAGGTCTCTTCAACAACAGCTAATACGATAAATGCCAGTGGTGTTAATACCAAAATCTCGATCACTGGAGGCTCAGTGACGGCGACTGCGGGGTATGCGATCTACACCCAGACTACGGCTTCAGCGGCAAATATCTCGGTGACGGGTGGTTTTGTTTTTGCTTACGGAAGCGCTGTGATCGGTGCGGGCAATGTCATTCGCATGATGGGAGCCGGCCTTGTGCCAACAATCACCAGCCCGGCTGTTGTTGCTGCCTGGAACATCAGTGCCGATTCGACTAAAACCCATTTGCCCGGAGCGACGGATTTTATATCGCTATTACCAACCAGTGGAGCAACAGCTGTCTGGCGGCATGTTGGTGATGAGAATGGCATCGAGTATCACAATGGGATTAATTCCGGGTTTCATCCCCTGGATGTGATTATTGCAGCCGACACGGACTTTGGGTTGATCTTCGACGCCAGCGATGATCCTGATACCGGCGGTCGTTTCTGGTTGGATATCAATGGCAACGAAACCATCGATGCTGGCGACCTCGAGTACATTCCTCCGGTTGGGACAGCAGTCTGGAATGCTGGTAGCAAGACTCTGGTTTTGAACGATTTTGTGTGGATAACACCGAGTCATTATGCTTTGTATATCATTGGTGACAGTCTGACTATCGATCTCGCTGAAGGCAGTACCAGTAAGTTGGTTTCGACATATGATGGTCCATCGGCTTCAAGCGGTATCATTATCGATACGTCGGTAATCCTGACAGTGGAATCACTATATTCTGCTCCAACAAGCATTGGTAATTTGATCGCTAAAGCAGGCAACTCAACGACTGGTATCTCCAGTGGAATATGGGCGGCCAGTCCGAATGCAGGACTAACCATCAAGAGCGGAAAGCTGACTGCTTCTGGCGGATATTCCGAGTCTGGTTCATATGGGGTGAATGTCTACAAGATCAATTTGATCGGCAACAGTGATGACCTGCTGTTGGCGATCGGTGGTCAGGGATCAGCCAGTGTAGGCGTACTGTGTAGGGATCTTGAAATATCCGGAGGCACCCTACATGCTGTCGGTGATCCTGAAGACACAGCGAGCCAGGGTATCGTTTGCAGCAATTCATTAGTATTCAGAGCAGGCACGCTGGAAGTTTCTGGTTTATCTACAGCTTTCAATCTAGCTACTCCTGATTCACTCAAAATACAGGCGTCTGGATACACCTGGTGGTCAAATGCTGTTGATGCGACAAATCCCGGGGGTGCTGGTACATTGTGCGGTACCGGAATTATCAGTCAATCTATTCCGGATTATGGCTCAGCCTATACCAGCAGTGCATCCGATAAGTACATCAAGTTGACTGACACGGCATTTGCCTTGGTAAAAGACGTGACAGTGACTGGTAGACAAGATGCTTTATTGCCAAGCGGACAGTCCGCTACTGTCTACTTATATGGCACCCGCTTGCTGGCTACAGTGGACCTCGATGATTTCGATGCCAGCAGCTGGTTCATTGACCTGCCAGACGGTATTGCAGTTTTTGCCAGTGCCTCGGGAGCTGTCGCGACGAACCGTCTTATCGAATTTTCGTTTGACGGCACTCCGACAGATATCGGTGAGGATGTATTAGCACTATCAATCCCCGGTTTACTGTTGAATTCTGGTCTCGACTTATTAGTGTTTGATAACCCGGACGCCTTGTTCAAAATCACAGAAGCATTGGTATTTACCTATGATCCTGATTTCGATATCCCATCCATGGAGGTCGATGATACCCTTGATCCGATTGATGTTTCCGATGGGGTCTCTGGTGGGCTGCAACCCTATACCTACAGTGCCAGTGGGTTACCCACAGGGCTTGTGATCGACTCTGAGACCGGTATCATTTCAGGTAGTCCGACTACAGAAACAGCAGCCGGTACTGCGGTGATCACAGTGACTGATGAGGATGGCTCGACTGCCAGCATCACTATAAACTTCGGAGAGATCACACCGGCTTCCGGGGATCCCGACGACCCGGATCCCGACGCCCCGGATCCCGACGACCCGGATCCCGATGACCCGGACCCCGATGACCCGGACCCCGATGGCCCGGACCCCGATGGCTCCTCTGACGGCACATCGGGTGGCAGCTCAGGGGGTGGTTCAGGTGGAAAACCAAACGGGACCTCAACATCAAACACCGGTGATAACAGCAGCCTGGCTTGGATGCTGGTGATCGGTTTGCTAAGCATCGGCAGCTTGGCAATCAATCGACGTAGAATCATTAGACTCAGATCATAACGCGGATATTGACGAACAGCGGTCTCACATCGGACCGCTGTATAGTCTCACATCGGACCGCTGTATGGTCTCACATCGGACCGCTGTATATCTTGCACTTCCAGTGGCAATTAACGATGTTTCTACTCATGTATTTCGATGAATAAGCATGAAATGGAATTCTCTATCATCACTGTTCGTGTTGATGTACAATTGCAGTTTCATAGTAAAGCCACCCAGTGATACTAGTGCCAGGCTACAAAGAGGGATGTTGAGCCGCCAGTCAGAGGCACCCGGGTTGCTAATACTGTTAATCAAACCTTTAAGGAGGTGCTATGCGAACCCTCAAGATCATGGACACAACTATCCGCGACGGTCAGCAGTCACTCTGGGCGACCAGAATGCCGATAGGCGACATGCTGCCTATCTTGCCAAAGATGGATAAGGTCGGTTATTGGGCCATCGAAGCTTGGGGAGGCGCGACCTTCGATGCCCCGCTACGTTTCTTGGATGAGAACCCCTGGGAGCGTCTACGCGCGATCAAAAAACACATGCCGAATACCCCATTGGCAATGCTGTTGCGTGGACAGAATCTGGTTGGTTATCACCACTATTCGAAAGAGATCGTCTTCCGCTTCGTTCAGGCTGCCCACAAAAATGGCATTGATATCTTTAGGGTTTTTGATGCCTTGAACGACATCCGTAACATCAAGGATTCCGCAGAGGCGATCAAGGCCATCGGTGCGTTCTTCGAAGGTGCGATCTGCTATTCAGTCAGCCCAGTGCACACTCTGGACAACTATATTGAATATGCCTACCAGCTCAAGGATCTAGGCGCTGACTCAATCGCCATCAAAGATATGGCTGGTATGCTGACGCCTTATCGAACCGAGCGAATGGTCAAGGCATTCAAGGAAGAAATCGGGCTGCCGGTACACGTCCACTGCCACTATGTCGGAGGCATGGCTCCCGCCAACTACATCAAGGCGGCGGAAGCTGGAGCTGAGATTGTTGATACTGCTACTGCTCCTTTAGCTTTCGGAAGCTCGCAGCCAGCAGTAGAGATGATTGCTGCAGCTCTGAAGGAAAGTGCTTATGACACTGGCTTTGACCTCGACTTATTGTTTGAGATCGCCGATTATTGGGATGGTGTACGGGAGCGCAGCCATTATAAACGCGGTGTCAGCTCATTGCTGCATATGCAAGTCTACAGCCATCAGGTACCTGGTGGTATGATGAGCAACTTGGTCAGCCAGCTTGAGCAACAAAAAGCCCTCGACCGGTTAGATGACGTGATGAAGGAGATCCCCAAAGTACGAGCCGAGGTTGGTTATCCGCCTTTGGTGACACCGATGTCACAGATAGTTGGTACCCAGGCTGTATTGAATGTGTTATCTGGCAAGCGCTGGGGAGTCATCCCATCGGAAATGAAGGACTACGTTGCCGGCAAATATGGCAAGGCGCCTGGGCCCTTAAGCCCCGATATCGTACAGAAAGTACTCGGTGGGGAAGCACCGCTTGATCCAAATATCCCACCATCGACGCTGATTACTACTACTTTTGATGAGGTTGCTGCTGAAGCCGGAGACCTGGCTCAAAGCGAAGAGGACGTCTTGATGTGGGCGTTGTTCCCCAATGAGGCCCGTATCTATCTTTCCAAGCACCGCACTTCTGAGAAGACCGAGTTCATGCTGGAAGAGGAAGTCGACGATAAAAAGGAGGAGCAAACCGTGGACATCAATCAGATCAAAGAACTGATCAAAGTCGTCGAGGATACCGGCATCGGCGAGGTGACTGTGGAGGAAGCCGGCTACAAGGTCACCGTCAGGGCTAAAGGGCAAGTAGCATTTGCTCCGGTTGCTGTAGCCGCGACAGATGCAGCAGATGGTGCTGTATCAGAAGCTGCTCCGTCAGCCGCCGCAGTAGACGCAACCAGTACTGCGGCAGTCAGTGCACCAGGTGTCCGCCAGGACAACTGGATAGCTGTTACCTCCCCGATGGTCGGCACCTTTTATGCCGCCCCCGCTCCGGATGCCCCGCCCTTTGTCACTGTTGGAGACGAGGTTGTCGCCGGCCAGTCTTTATGTATTATCGAAGCCATGAAACTGATGAATGAGGTCAAGGCAGACGAGATGAGCATTGTCCGGGAGGTTTGCATCTCCAACTCGCAACCTGTTGAGTTTGGCACACTGCTCTTCTATTTGGAGCCGATTACCAGCGAGACAGTAATCAGAGAAATCCCTAACGCATAGATTTTGTCCGACAGGGCTCTCAATTGAGAGCCCTTTGTCAGTAAATGCTGTTTAACTAGCCAGCATTTGGCAGACTAATTATAGAGTGCCCATGCCATTTCGTATTAAGGCGGTATTATGTTCGATAAGGTCCTGATCGCTAATCGCGGTGAAATTGCTGTACGCATCATCCGGGCATTACAGGAGCTCGGCGTCAATACTTTGATCGCATATTCCGATGTTGACAAAGACACTCTGGCGGTTCAACTGGCAGATGAAAGTGTCTGTATCGGTCCGGGACCGGCTCTGCAGTCTTACCTCAGCATACCTGCTGTCGTTGGAGCTGCATTGACCAGAGGAGCTCAGGCAATTCATCCAGGTTATGGCTTCATGGCTGAAAATGCTACCTTTGCCCGTGCTGTGGCTGATAACGGGTTGGTTTTTATCGGCCCCGGGCCTAACGCCATTGAGTTGATGGGCGATAAAAACGTAGCCCGTGAAACTATGAAACGGATCGGCGTGCCAACAGTGCCCGGCTCCGAAGGGCCGTTGACCAGCGCCACCGAAGCTCTGGCAATCGCTGAAGCAGTCGGTTATCCGGTTGTTATTAAGGCTTCTGCCGGTGGAGGCGGTCGCGGTATGCGCGAAGTCGAAAGCGCTGATGCGATGATTGATGCCTATGCGGCTGCAAAGGCAGAGGCTTTAGCGGCTTTTGGCAATGATGAGGTATATCTGGAGAAGTTCGTGGTCCGCCCACGCCACATTGAAATCCAGGTTCTGGCTGACAGCTGCGGTAATGCCATCCATCTTGGTGAGCGTGACTGTTCGATTCAGCGTCGGCACCAGAAGCTGTTAGAGGAGTCTCCCTCGCCGGCGGTCTCACATGAACTTAGACAGCAGATGGGCGAAGCGGCATTGGCCGCGGTCCGTGCAGTCGGTTATATCAATGCCGGTACAGTGGAGTTTTTACTCAGTCAGGATGGTAGCTTCTACTTCATGGAAATGAACACGCGAATCCAAGTCGAACACCCAGTCACTGAGTTTGTCACCCTAACCGATCTGGTCAAGGAGCAGATCCGTGTAGCTGCTGGATTACCGATCAGTTGTCTGGACCGTGCCGGACAGCCACCGCATGGCCATGCAATCGAATTCCGTATTAATGCTGAAGACAGCGAACACGGGTTTCTCCCCAATCCTGGCACTATCACTGGGCTGAGATTACCGGGTGGCCCGGGTGTTCGAGTCGACACACACATCTATGCTGGATATACCGTGCCACCGACATATGACTCGCTGATCGCTAAACTGGTAGTTTGGGGCAGTGACCGTGCGGAGGCAATTGAAAGAGGCCAGCGAGCTTTAAAAGAGTTCACGATTGATGGCATTAAGACAACGATTCCTTTCCATCGCTGGGTTTTGGCGCAAAATGATTTCATAACCGGTGACGTCTGCACAGATTTTATCAGCTTGCATGGACTGGAGTGAGGAGTTAGACATGGCAGAACAAATCTCCGCTGATGGATTGACAATTGCCCCGGGGGTGATCGAAACAATACTCGCACAGACAATACTCCAGGTAGATGGAGTTACCCGAGTCGGCTCGCCAAAGCCGACTGATGGTCTGTTTGGTACCGGTAAACACCGAAATCCTGCACAGGGCATCATTTTAGTAGCCGAAGATAACCAGATCACAGTGTCTGCACACATTTGTGTGGAATATGGTTATCGTCTGCCTGAAGTTGCAGAGCAGGTGCGCAGTGCCATTGCTGATACGCTGGAAGGCCAGATCGGAGTGAAGGTGGCTGCTGTCGATGTCTATGTCGACAGTGTCGCTTTTCCGGAGTGAAGGCTATAGACGGGATAAGGCCAGGTAGTTTGTCTGTAACCGATAAGCCAAGCCCTGTAGGAAAGATGGTTAGATCCAGCATATATCGACAACGTTCCGACTCCCGCCGGATAGCATTTCAGTTGCTGTTCTCGATCGAAATGAATGAATTACCACCAGACAGGATTATCGATGGCGGTTATTATTGCGAAGAGGTTGGCCTACCTTGTGATTTTACACGCATGCTGTTTTTGGGAGCGTTTATGCATCTCGAGCAAATCGACAGTCTGATCGCTGAAACGTCAATCGATTGGCAGCTTTCACGGATGCCATTAGCTGACAAAGCGATCCTGCGTCTGGCGATCTTTGAGATGGTCTTTGTTGAGGATGTGCCGATCAGTGTCTCGATCGACGAAGCTGTCGAATTGGCTAAAGAGTTCGGTGCTGCTGAAAAATCCCCAGCCTTTGTCAACGGAGTATTGGGGCGCATCGCTGATCTTCTGGCTGATGACCTGATAGAATTTGCTGTCAAGAAGTTGATGGCGCCTGGTACCATCGCCACGGAAGGATCTGCATGATGTCTGAAGATAGCTCAAGTTATGGACGGGTGCGTGAGCGCCTCGAAGAGATTGTCGTCCAGATCCGCTCCAAGGATGTTCCTCTGGAGAAGAGCCTGGATCTCTACGAAGAAGCCTTGCGTCTGGGTAGCCTGGCTGCTGAAATGATTGACAACACCGATTTCAGTGAGGCAGAGCTGGCTGCTTTGGCAATTGTTGATGACGACCAGGATAATGTGGAGAAACCCGGGGGCTTAGACACCGATATGTCTGAGGTTGAAGAGCGCGAAGCGGCTGCTGAGTTGGAGAAACCCGGGGTAGCTGAAATATCAGAAGATGCAGACATCGAAGGCTCTACCGTCGAACCTGCATCCTGAATACATCCTGATTACCTGAATAAGAAACCGGATTAATATCAAATGCCAGTCTTGATGCTAGAGCAAATCACATCACCAGCCGATCTGAAGGACCTGACAGATGAAGAGCTGGAGATCATCGCCGCCGAGATTCGACTGCGGTTGATTAAAGTGACATCCCAAAATGGTGGCCATCTGGCCTCCAGCCTGGGAG
>JAITUO010000129.1 GCA_031286245.1 Coriobacteriales bacterium | reverse complement strand
TAAAGGCTTTAGTATCAGAATTTTGCCGCAAAAAGGGCCTTTTTGTATGATTTTCTATGAGGTGGGAGGCCGCTTTTTATACTATGAAATTTAAAAGCCCTGGTAGATGAGTCGCATTTGAAAACATGTCGAATTAAATCACATAGAAAACCATACAAAAAGGGCCTTTTTGCGGCAAAATTTTACAAACATCAAAACACGTCCTGTCTTTTGCTTATCTATTGCGCGTTACGCGTTATGTGCCATTGTCATTGTGTAGCTAACGTTGAATACTTGCAGGCTGTTTGCCTTGTCGCCCGCATAAGGCTCTGCTAAACTATTTCGACTGTCTCAGTGTAGTTAGAGAGAGAGCCCCGATGCGCGATTAGCTCAGGGGGAGAGCACTACCTTGACACGGTAGGGGTCGTAAGTTCAAATCTTACATCGCGCACCATGCATTTTCGCTGGTAGATGGCTTATGAAGCTCTCTACCAGTTTTTCTATATATACTACCATGTCAAGGTCACAGAAGAGGAGTCATTTACATGACTGAATGCGAAGCTGCAACAGTCCATCTACGAGCGACAGTCCAGTGTGCCCTGTTCACCGCATTAATCATTGTGGGTGGATACATCAGTATCCCTATCCCAATTGGGCCGGTACCGATTGTATTGACAGACCTTTTTGTCATGCTTGCCGGAATCCTGCTTGGCCACCGGTACGCACTGGCCAGTACAGCAATGTATCTCACACTCGGAGCACTCGGTCTGCCAGTATTCGCAGGTGGCGGTGCCGGGCTTGCCCACCTGATAGGGCCGACTGGAGGTTTTTTACTGGGTTACCTGCCACTCTGTGCCGCCACAGGCTATATCTCCAGCAAGCTGAAGCCAACCAAAACCAACCTGGTGTGTGCCCTGACAGTTGGAAATCTGCTGTTATATGCAATTGGGATTCCCTGGTTGAAATATCAGATGGGCTTAAGCTGGGCAGTGGCATTGAGCGTCGGCCTTGCTCCTTTCCTGATAGGAATCATCATCAAGATCATCGTCGCCACAGCGCTCGGGCTTGCTCTGTTACCACGTTATAAACAATCCAAAGCAACAAAAACAATCCGACAGAATGAAATATGAGCGATAACTCTGTCCCTTTACTGGAAACCCAAAGCCTGACCCATGTCTTTGCAGATAAGGCAGTCGCAATCAAAAACATCAATCTGAAAGTCAACCGTGGCGATTTCATTATCATCGCCGGAGCAAATGGCTCTGGCAAAACCGTCTTTGTTCGCCACTTGAACGGGCTCCTGACTCCAAGCAAAGGAAAGGTTTTAATCGATGGAGTGCCGATTCAGAAAAACATCGCTGTAACCAGACGCCGCGTCGGTCTGATCTTTCAGGATTCGAACACACAAATCATCGGTCAGACTGTGGCTGAAGACGTGGCCTTTGGGCCATTAAACCTGACATTACCAGTCGTCGAAGTCAAACGCATTGTACAAGACGCTCTGGCTGCTGTCGGACTGACCGAGCATGCCAACCGCAACCCTCATACCCTCTCCAGCGGACAAAAAAAGCGGCTGGCAATTGCCGGAGTGCTGGCGATGCGACCCGATATCATCATCTTTGACGAACCTTTTACCGGCCTTGACTACCCAGGCGTTATCCAGATCCTGCAGCAACTTGTCGACTTGCATCAAGCCGGCTATACAATCATCTTGATCACTCATGAACTGGAGAAAGCCCTGGCGCATGCCAATCGGCTGATTGTGCTTGATCAGGGCGAGCTGGTTGTTGAGGGCAGTCCGGCTGCTGTGATTCACCTGGTCAGTGAATACGGTGTCCGAATGCCTCTTGAGCATGTGGAGAAGACCAGCTCTTTGACTTGGCTGCGATGATACTTTTTCATTACATCCACAAAAATTCCTTACTGCATCGGATGGACGGCAGGTTAAAACTACTCTGTCTGCTGCTGGTCAGCCTGTCTGCCAGCTTCGCTTCAGTGTGGTGGCAGTACCTTCTACTGATGTCTTTATTGATTGTGAGTATGGTCATCGCCAGACTGCCGATCACTGATTTGATAAATGACCTGAGATACTTTGCTGTGGTTTTGGTGTTCGTCCTGTTGGTGAACACTTTTATTGCCTGCGTTGATCCAACTACCAGCCTGACTCTTAAGCCAGTCTCAATGCCTAGTTTTCACAGAGGTTGGCATTTCGCTGGTCGGTTGGTCTTAGTTATTCTGGCTTGTATTGTAATGACTGGTACGACGTCATTAACAACAATGAAAAATACTTTTGAGTGGTACCTGCAACCGATACCGTATATCCCAAAGGCGCGTATAGCTACCATGATGAGTTTGAGTATAGTTTTTGTACCATTGACTCTCGACTGTTATACGGAAACATCAAATGCTCAGAAATCACGATGTGTTGAACTCCAAAAAAACCCTGTCAAAAGAGCAATCCTTCTAACACTCCCACTGGTTTACAGAGCACTGCAGCAGACCGACGAGATTGTCTATGCTATGCAGTCACGCTGCTATTCTGAATCTAGAACCCAGGCAGAATTCCAAACAGGCAAAACTGACTGGTTGGTGTTGGTTACCTGTGTGATGTCTTTTTTAGCATGTTTGCTTTGACCACAACAAAAACTAGTCCCATCAACACCAGTACCACAACTGGCCAGTGACAGCCGCGCAAAGAAAGCTATTCTGTTATCTGGCAACCTGCGGAACAGATTATTCAGCCAAGTCCCTGGTTTGTCCAGATCGAACCAGTATCCTCTAAGCCAGGCTTTTACCTAATTCAAAAGCCTGGGTCTTCAGATTATCAGACGGTTCACCCTCGGCTCCAGCCCAAGTTACATTACCGGCATTCTCCCAACCTAAACTTGACAAGAATCCCAGGACTCCAGCCAGGTTAGCCGAATAAGCAACAGGATCAGGAGCGCCCTGAGTGATGACAGTGCCGAACTTCTTCCCCGGGAAACGTGGGGCGAAATCCGGTCCCATGGCTGGGAAGAGCCTGTCGACTAGGATCCAGGCCTGGGCTGTGATTGTGCTCATGTAAATCGGTGTACCCAACACGACACCACTGGCATCTTTTAAGTCGGCGTACATCGGGTTCAGATAGTCCTTCTGAACGCAGGCGACGGCGTCCTCGCGACGGCAGGACATGCAACTCTGGCAGCCTCGTAACCCAGGATCGTTTAAGTTGTACTCAACAACCTCTGCTCCCGCAGATTGTGCTCCGGCAGCAACTTCAGCCAGTAGAGCCGCAGTCGTACCCTTCTTTCTTGGACTAGCTTGGAAAATTATCACCTTGCCCATGAGACCTCCTCTTCATATTGAACACCCAAAACTCTATATCAAGTAATATAGCTTTTGTCCCATGTAAAATCTATAGACGTTACACATCTTTGGCATCAATAGTTCCTGATCCAACTCTGCACTAATGGTTCCTGATCCAACCAAAGAACCCCCGGGCTTATCCCCAGTGTCATCTGTTCTAGTTAGGGCTAAATCATCCGGTCAAGCCGGTTTCTCAGTTTCTTCCAGACTCCGATAAAGCTGTTCTGTCACCACCAGTCGGGCTGCTCCAGGCAGGATATGTGCAGTCAAAGGAGTCAGAGACTCGGGTGTCTCCCCATCATATTGCATCCACAAAGGCGGGTCAGCAGTGATCCGGACCGATGCACTGAGGTAGGTTTCGACTGCATCTGATCGTCCGGGAAACCCGCCGTCACGGTCCAGCATGGCAGCGATCAGTGCAGGCAACAGTTCGACGGCACTGTGTGGTTTCAGCACTGTCACCTCCAACAGTCCGTCCCGGGCATTATTATCATGGGTTATCGAGATACCGGGGCCGATCTTGGCGAAATTCAAGAGCAAGACAGCAATCCCCTCGCTTTCGATCACTCGATC
>JAITUO010000082.1 GCA_031286245.1 Coriobacteriales bacterium | reverse complement strand
CGGTATAGTTGCCTGTGTCACTCAAGTTGCCTCACTGGTCGGCCTGTTCTTCGGAATCGAGTCAGCTCAAGACTACACCGAAGTCAAACAATCAGATACCGGTCTTTACGCCCAATACTTCCGGGCTATGCTGGCGCGAAACATCTACCTGGCTCCCTCACAGTTCGAGGCGATGTTTATTTCGGCTGCTCATAATCTGACAGACATCAACCAGACACTCGAACAAGCCGAATTGGCATTACTTCAATTGCAGAAAGCAGGCCTCGCATGAATGCAGTATTGATCATTTCGCACGGAAGCCGGGCACCGCAGGTAGAGGAAACCTTTGCCAGCATCGTCGCAATGGTGCGTACCAAACTGCCGGAGATGCTGGTTGATTCTGCCTGCATGCAACTCTCGGATTCCACAGTACCCAAAGCTGTAGCCCGTCTGGCTGCCAATAACGCGACAACAGTCAAAGTAGTGCCATATTTCCTGTTTACCGGTATGCACATTCAGTCCGATATCCCCCAACTGATCGCCGAACTGGCCGAGCAGTATCCGGATATCAGCTTCACGATTGGCCAGACTTTAGGTGTCGACGAGCGTCTGGCTGATATACTGGTCGACCGTATCAAGGGGTGAGCTGATGGACAAACTGGTCATCGTTGGCTTCGGTCCAGGCACACTTGCTCAGGCTACCGGAAAAGCCACAGAAGTACTGGCTGGTGCCGATCAGGTCTTCAGTTTCGATCGTATCAGTGATGTTGATCCACGAATTGAAAGCCTCAGTCTGGCTGACTTGAAAACCCGGTTAGCCAACCCTTTGCCTGGCACGACAGCGGTACTGGTCAGCGGTGATTGTAGTTTTTTCAGTGCAGCTAAAACGCTCATGCAGGACTTTGCCCATCTGTATGAAATCGAACTGGTTCCAGGCATTGGCAGCCTGCAATACTTCAGTGCCTGTATCCGGATTTCTTATGATGATGCGACTCTCATCAGCTTGCATGGCCGGGCCGATAACATCGTCGCTGTTGTAGCCTATAACAAAAAGACCTTTGCTCTGACCGGTGGCAGTAATACTGTCCAGAGTATCTGCCAAGACCTGGCTATAGCTGGTTTGGGTGCTGTCTCGGTGTCCGTCGGGGAGCGATTATCTTACGCAGATGAAAAGCTCACTACCGGCTCGGCTGCCGAATTAGGTAACCTGGTTTTTGACCAGTTAGCTGTGATGTATATTGAAAACCTTCAAGCCCGAGACCCGCACCAGCCCCTTATCGATGATGACTTTGTCCGTGGTGATGTACCGATGACCAAAACTGAGGTGCGTTGGCTTTCTGTGGATAAGCTCGGGGTTGCTCCCCAAGACACCGTCTATGATATTGGTGCCGGCACAGGATCGGTGGCTGTCGAGCTGGCACGTAAGGCTTACAGAGGCCAGGTTTACGCCATCGAAGTCAATCCGCAAGCTTGTGATTTGATTGCCCAAAACATCACCAGGTTCGGCGCCTATAACCTCAAGGTAATCTATGGAGAAGCACCGCTTGCTCTGGCTGACCTGCCCGCGCCAGACAAAGCCTTCATTGGTGGCAGCTCGGGGAACTTGAACACCATCATGCGGGCCCTGGTGGTTAAAAACCCTGATGTCAAAGTCGTCATCAATGCTATCAGCCTGCAGACGCTTGCCGAGGCTACCCAGCTGCTTGACCAATATGGTTTTAAGGGTATTGAGGTGGTCTGCGTGAACATCGCCAAAACCAGACGCCTTGGTAACTACGACATGATGATGGCGCAAAACCCGGTCTATATCATCAGCGGAACTGCTCCTGGCGCTGACAGCACAACTGACGCAGCACCTGTTAAAAGCGATAGCAAAACCGAAGTCGATTCAGTTGAGGTATCCCATGACTGATCGCATCATGATCGCCGGCACCGGCAGTGGCTCAGGTAAGACGACCGTCACAATCGCCATCTTGGCTGCACTGAAAGCACTCAACAAAAACCCTGTCGCCTTCAAGTGTGGGCCGGACTACATTGACCCGATGTATCTTTCCAAAGCCAGCGGTAAAAGGTCTTACAACTTGGACAGCTTCCTGATGGGTGAACCGGGAGTCAAGTACTCATTGCAACACAACTCTGCCAGTCATGGCATTGCCGTCATCGAGGGAGTGATGGGGCTCTACGATGGCGAAGGAACTACCAGCAAGGCGTCATCAAACCATCTATCCCTGATCACTGATACACCGGTCTTACTGGTTATCAATCCAAAGGGCAGTGCTTTGTCGATCTGTGCAACAATCCAGGGTTTTCTGGAATTTGAAAAAAACAACATCTGTGGGGTAATCTTCAATAACGTCTCTGCAGCCAGTTTCGGTTTTTATAAACAGATGGTTGAAGAGTCATTGAAGATCAGAGTCTTCGGTTACTTGCCTGCAGTACCAGACGTACAGTTGAAGTCTCGTCATCTCGGATTGTTAACTGTTGCCGAAGTAGCAGATATCGAGGCAAAGATCGAGTTATTGAAAACCAAAGCTATGGAATGTATCGATATCGAGGCAATCATTGCGACGGCACAAACCGCCCAAACTATCGAATGCGACCTCAGCTTTCTTCCACCAGCAAATCCAGATCCCCAGCCAAAAATCTACATCACCGATGACGAAGCCTTTTGTTTTTGCTACGCAGACAATCACGAAATATTGCGGGCAGCGGGCGCTGAGATCGCATTCTTCTCCCCACTACATGACAACCGGTTACCTGAAGACGCAGACGGTGTAGTTTTTTGGGGAGGCTACCCGGAGCTTTTTGCCGCCCAGCTTGCAGCTAATGAAAGCATGCGAGCCAGCCTGAACGAAGCCATCAAGCAGGGCATGCCTACCTATGCTGAATCCGGCGGCTTTATCTACCTGCAAGAATCATTGACTGACTCAGAGAATCAAACTTATCCAATGCTTGGTCTGCTACCAGGCAACTCGACCATGACCGATCGGTTGCAGGACTTTGGCTACCATACTCTCACAGCTCTGCACGACACCCTAATATGCCCCTCCGGTGCCAAGGCGAATGCGCATTTTTTTCATTACATGAGCAGTGATGCGCCGGGGGAAACCTTCATGGCTACCAAACGTAACGGTAAGTCCATGCGGTGTATCGTCAGTCGGACAAATATTCTAGCCGGCTACCAACATCTGCATTTTGTCGGCGCCCCCAGTTTTGCGGGTAGCCTGGTGACAGCATGCAGCGAATACAGGAAGGCAAGAAATGCAAAAAATCACTGACCCAGGCGCAATTGAAAAAGCCAGCTTTGCCATCATTACTGCCGAGCTGGGTGATCGACAGCTCGATCCACAAAACGCTGATATCATCAAGCGTGTCATTCACACCACGGCTGACTTTGATTACGCCGACAACCTGGTGTTTAGCGATGGAGTGGTATCGACAGCCCTAGATGTATTACTGCAAGGTGCCCAAATCGTTACCGACACCAAGATGGCGATGTCAGGTATCAATAAGAAAGCTCTGGATAAGACCGGATCTGTATTGCACTGTTTCATTGATGCACCTGAAGTTTGGGCAAAGGCT
>JAITUO010000047.1 GCA_031286245.1 Coriobacteriales bacterium | reverse complement strand
GTCACATCGAGACCAGCTCCTGCTGGCAGGCTGATTAAACCTTGAGCTGCTAATAAATGCAGTGCGCGTGCCTCGTTAGTAGCGTCGTTGGGGACAGCGATTTTTGCACCATTCGGCAGACTGGCTAAACTGCTGGTTTTGCCTGGATAGATACCTAACGGCTCGAAATGGACAGCTGCTACACTGACCAGGTCGGTCCCTTCTTCTTCATTGAAGTAATCGAGATAAGGCTGATGCTGAAAATAGTTCGCTGCGATTTCGCCGGTTTGAGTGTCTTCGTTCGGTTTGACGTAATCGTTGTATTCGATTATCACCAGATCGAAGCCCTGTGCTCGCATGTCACTTTGCAAGTTCTGTAGAATTTCTGCATGTGGGGTTGTAGAGGCTCCAACTTTGACTGTTACGAGGTCGCCACTGTTATCCTGGCAACCGCCCAGCCCCAATAACAGCGAGCTTGCTAACGTAAACGCCAAAGCCAGAATGATTGCTTTACATATGTTCTTGCTGGTTATTATTCTCATTTGTCTCCTCCTTTTACCGCATTTGCGGATCTTTTCAATTCTTACGCTCTCATTGGCTTGTGTTAAGCCATTAAAGTTTTAAATAGCTGGTGGTTACAGGTTTTGTAGGTTTGCGGGTTTTGCAGGCTTGTGGGTTTGTAGGTTTTGCGGATTCTGTGGGTTTGCAGGTTTTGCAGGTTTTGGCACAATCGCGTCATTGACTGTCGTTGATTGGCTGTCTCAGGTTGGCTGACACCGGTTTTCTCCCCATGATTTCGCTTTCTACAGCTCATATCAGCGCCTGTCAATTCTGCGCGCTACCAGATTGGCTGTCGACTGGATCACCTGGACCATGATCACCAAGATAATCACGGCAATCAGCATTACATCACCTTTGAACCGGTAATACCCAAAGCGGATAGCGAAGTCGCCAAGACCGCCTCCGCCCAAAGCCCCCATGATGGCGGAATACCCGACCAGAGTTATCAGAGTGATAGCTGCTCCACGAACCAGCGAAGGCAGGCTCTCTCTTAGGTAAACCTTCCAGATGATCTGCCGGGTTGAAGCTCCAAACGCTAACGCCGCTTCGATCCGACTTGGCGGCAGCTCCGCAAAAGATGACTCTACCAGGCGTGCAACAAAAGGCGTAGCACCGATCGTGAGAGGAATCAGGGAACCGACAACCCCCAGTGACGTCCCGAGGATAAAACGGGACAGTCGGGCGAGGATGATCATCAGGATAACAAAGGGAATCGACCGGCCCATATTGATGATCCAGCCGAGAACTGCATTTACTACTGGCTGAGGCTTCAGTGATCCTGGTGCGGTAGCTTTTAGTATAACAGCCAGGCAGATCCCCAGGATATAGGCAAAAACAGTCGAGACGCTCACAGATATTAAGGTATCAAGTGTGCCTTGTGCCAAAGGCTCCAAGTATAAATCGATGTATTCAACTATATACTCATACATCGTTATTCACCGCCTCTGGAGGCATGCCATCTGCAAGCGTGCTTTCTGGAGTCATGCCATCTGCAAGCGTGCTTTCTGGAGGCATACCATCTGCAGGCATGACATCTGCAGGCATCGCCTCTGCAGGCATGCCATCTGTAAGTATCGCAACTGGAGGCAGCGCCTCTGCAGGCATGCTATCTGCAGGCATGCCATCTGTCGGTATCGCAGTATTGATTGAAGCCGACGCAGCAACAGTCGCTTCGGTAGCTTCTCTTAATGCAGCTTCAGCAGCTGCTTGACCTAGTAACCGTCTGGTGATCTCTTGTTGGGGATTAGCAAATACCGTAGAGGTCAGGCCCCTCTCCACAATCCTGGCACCATCCAGGACAGCGACCTTATTACAGATGGTCTGGATTACTTTCATCTCGTGTGTGATAACCAGAATTGTCACACCCAGTTCATGGTTGATGGTCTGTAGCAGTTCCAGTATCGAATCGGTAGTCAGTGAATCCAACGCACTAGTTGCCTCATCACACAAAAGATAGCGAGGGCGGTTTGCAAGAGCCCGAGCGATCGCAACACGTTGTTGCTGGCCACCGGAAAGCTGGGAGGGGTAGCTCTTGGCTTTGTCTGACAAGCCGACCAGCTCCAGTAGTTCAATGGCTCGTTTCTCAGCGACAGCTTTGGAGTCCCTGCGAATCTCCAAAGGAAAAGTTACATTAGCTAGAGCTGTACGCTGGGCAAACAGCGAGAAATCTTGAAAAATCATACCAATCTTGGCGCGCAGATCCAGCAGTTGACGGCCTTTGAAGCCAGTAACATCTTCCCCATCGATGATTACATTGCCAGAGGTTGGACGTTCAAGCAGATTCACACAGCGAACCAGCGTGGACTTACCAGCGCCAGATACGCCGATAATGCCATGTATATCGCCATCTCTTACTGTCAGGTTAATATCATTTAGCGCCTCAAAAGCTCCATGCTTGGTGACATAAGTCTTACAGAGGCGGCGCAACTCTATCATCGGTGGAGAACTCCCTACACCCGGATGCCTGTATTAAGCTGCTTGCACAGCGAGTTTTACGCCTGAGACAATCAACCCGTGATTCGCGGGCCTGTTGCCTCAGGCTGAGGCATCACCATGGTATGCAGGCATGATGTGTCCATGCTGGACAATGCTACAAAAAAGCCTGGTAATGGTCAAGAGTTGAATCAAAAATAGCTCGCTTGGTATTCATTATGGCTTCGGACAAATCTGGTCAAACCTCGACCGGGTTCTTGAGAAGCTTCTACCTAAAGCTGTCATTCATGAGGTGAAGATTGCTCGTCTTACAGCGCCTAATACAAGCATTTCCTGGAAAAATCAGAGTTTTTGGCCAAAAATCGCTCTCATGTATAGTTCTCTATTGGTTTCACACTTATGGAATTCTGTTGCAAGTCGTCTACCTGCACGTTTAAACTGTGGAGAAAACCATATCTCGCAAAACAGTCCAAACAGCCATACATAACGGCCCTTTTTGGCCAGAAACTCTGATTTTTCCAGGAAATGCCTGTTTTGAATAGAAAACCGTGTAGCAACACTTCTGATGCTTTAATGACCCCAGGTTCTGGTGATTACTCGATTTTGGCAGACCTGGTTTTATCCACATATAGCACATTGCATATATAACCAGTCATGCAATCAGGCTTTCGTGACTATCTCTGCATTTCAATGGTCTTTACTTTGACTCCTTGATATGATTTTCACTGAGCAGTCAGATTTGACTAAACAGATGCAGGTAACGTCTGTTTTCCAGCGATCAAAAGGAGGTAAAGATGGCATATTCACTGTCCCCAAAAGAGAACTATCTGTTGTGCATGAACCACAAACACCACGAGTATACGCCCGGGCCTGGCGATATGGTCGGAGCGGGTATGATGCTGCCGATCGAGCGTGGTGAGGGTGGCGCAGGGATCGATGCATTCGGAGTCCGTTGGGTAGCACCTACCAGCGGCGGACCGGGAGCGGCTCTACCAGCTCCAAATGAGTTCAAGCTGACTGATGTCACGAAATGGAAGTCCGTTGTGGAGATGCCTGATCTCAGTGTTTTTGACTGGGAAGGCACTGCAGCCATGGAGCTGGCCAATGTCGACCGCGATACACAATCGGTTGATATTATCCATGCTAACTGCATTTATGAACGCATGGCCACCCTGATGGGGTTCGAGGGTGCCCTTTTAGCGATGGCTCTGGAGCCGGAGGCTTCTTTCGAACTGCTGGAGGCGTTGGCGAACTGGCGCATTGAAGGTATCAAGTACTTCGCCAAGTATTATCAACCTGATGTCTACATGTATTTCGATGATGTTGCTACTGAACGCAATCTATTCATGTCGCCTGACACCTACCGGGCATTGATTAAACCATTGCATGTCAAATTCGTCAAAGCCTGTCAAGAACTGGGCATCATTCCGGTGCAGCATACTTGTGGTAAAGCTGATCTATTGGTTCAGGACATGATTGATGAAGGCAACCACGCCTGGAATGCTGTTCAGTCGCAAAACGACCTCGAAGGTATCATCGAGGCACATGGCGATCACTTCGTACTGATGGGTGGCTACAATACCACTGGAACGCCTGGACAACCATATGCTACTGAAGACGAAGTGCGTGCTGAGGTTCGTCGTTGCATTGAAACGTATGGTAAATATGGTAAGGGTTATGTTTTCTCCGGTCTTGTTTTGACAGCGTTGAATCCTGCGGATCCGATGGACATGGGTGCCATGAACAACATCATCATTGATGAGTTCTTAAAGATCAGAGCTGAGAAGGAAGCTGCTGCATAGCGCATTATTACCGACAGCAGCGATGTATTCGTTTACTGCGACGGCAGTGTAGCATATTATTACTTGCTGCTTAGTGCATTATTGCCAGCAGCATTACTAAAAAAACCCGAGGCAAGCGATTGGCAGCTTGCCTCGGGTTTAGATGCAATGTAATACTTTGAGGAGGGGTGAATGGATAGCGGACAGATTGAGGTCATCGGTTTTCCCGGTATTGATGTGCCTGTCAGGCGTGATCCTACTCAAGAAATCTACTTGGCTTTACTGCCACCGGATGCACAGCCATATGTAGTCGCTCCTCTGGATCTGCCGATCGGAGAAATAGCAGCGTTTGTCCAACCACGGCTGGAACTGCTCAAAGAACTGCGCTCAGAGATGTTGAAGCATTTTTCCAAGACCAAATCGTTGCGCTGCCATTTTCGCACTGGTGACATTGCCCATTTGCTCGGACGACCGTTTATGCTGCGAGTCAATCCGCTTTCTTCTGGCAAAAAGACTACGCGAGGTACTCGCAGTCGAGCTAATGTTTCAGCTACCATGCATCATGACATCAGTGTGATAAACCTTTATGTTGCACAAGTCGGTAACTTCGATCAAGGGCGGGCGGCTTTCATGAGTTATGCCCGACCGGTATTTAGCCATAACATCCAAAGCCTGCTTAAGCAGTGTATGGAGCGAGTATTCCCCCAAGCTGCCCTACCGAGTCAGGTCAACTGCCGACCGATGCGTGATGCCTGGATACGCTTTGACGACGAGCGGGGTATAGTCTGGTTTTCAGACAGCTTGATCCCCTACCCTGCTCATGCAGTAGTTTATGCATTCCTAGTCGAAGCCATCAAACGCTATGCGCCAGATATATCAGATGATGAACGGCAGGCTTTGCTGACTCAAGGAGTTATAAACTGGCAGGAAATGCGTGATTTGTTAGCGGATAAAAACAACCGCTTTGCCCTGTAACAGGCCCAGGGCAAGACTTAGAGAAAGCGACAGGTTGGGCGCTTTTTTGCGCCCAACCTGCTAGACGGTTTTATCCACATGAAAGACTATTCAGGCAGCCCAATAACCTGAAAGCCTCAGGCAGCCCAATAGCCCGAAAACCTCAGGCAGCCCAACTACCGATTATCACTTCTGGCGTGACTCTCTTCCAGAGCTGCCTGAGCAGCAGCCAGGCGAGCCAGTGGCACACGGTAAGGTGAGCAGCTGACGTAGGTCAGGCCGATGCGATGGAACATTTTGACGCTTTCCGGATCGCCTCCGTGCTCACCACAGACACCGAGCACGATATCTGGGTTACTCTGACGGCCAAGACGGCAGGACATGTCGACCAATACTGCGACGCCATCGTCCAGTGTTTCAAAGGGGTTGCGGGGAATGATCTTACGGTCCAGGTACTGAGGGATGAACTTGCCTTCGACATCATCGCGTGAGAAACCGAAGGTAGTCTGGGTCAGGTCATTGGTGCCAAAACTGAAGAAATCCGCGTGCTTGGCAATGTCATCAGATGTCACGCAGGCTCGTGGTAATTCGATCATTGTGCCGATCGGGAGGTCGAGCGTCAGTCCATGCTCAGCACCAACTGTAGCCAAGACCTCTTCTGCTTCGGCACGTAGCACCGTTAACTCAGGAGTCACAGAGACCAGCGGGATCATGATCTCAGCCTGGGGATTGAGTCCCTCCTTTATTAGCATGGCGGTGGCGGTGGCGATGGCGCGTACTTGCATGGCAGCCAGCTGAGGATGCAGGATCGCCAGGCGGCAGCCTCTGAGGCCAAGCATCGGGTTGGACTCGGTCATCGAGTCGACCCGGACCAGCAACCCCCGTTTAGCGGTGATCTCGTCTGCATAGCCATCTGTCAGCTCGAGACGGGTAATCTCGATTTCCAGCTCCCGGGGATTGTCCAGGAATTCATGCAGCGGTGGATCAAGCAGACGCACTACTACTGGCAAGCCATCCATGGCTTTGAACATGCCATAGAAGTCCTCTGTCTGGACCTTAAGCAGATCAGCCATGGATTGTTCACGCACCGCAGGATCGTCACTTAGGATGTAGTCCTGAATGATAGCTTTACGTTCGCCTAAGAACATATGCTCGGTGCGACATAAGCCGATACCCTCAGCCCCAAATGAGCGTGACAAGGCAGCATCTTCCGGGTTATCAGCATTGGCACAGACACCCAGTACACGAAACTCATCTGCCCATTCTAGAATCGTATCCAGGTCTCCAGTCAACTCGGGCATCACCAGATTGACAGCGCCCAGCACGACAATACCACTGGTACCGTCGATCGAGATAATGTCACCTTCATGGATTACGATGTCACTACCCCGCACCGAAGCCTGTTTGGTATCTGCATTGATTTGCAATGCATCAGCTCCACAGACACAGGGGGTACCCATGCCACGGGCGATAACTGCTGCATGTGAGGTTTTCCCACCATGGCTGGTCAGTATGCCTTCGGCGGCTACCATGCCTGGCAGGTCGTCGGGGTTGGTTTCCCAGCGAATCAATACGCACTTGCGTCCTGCTGCCACTGCTGCTACGGCATCAGCTGAGGAGAAGACCGCCTCACCGACTGCGGCTCCGGGACTGGCATTTAGTCCCTTAGCGACCACATCGTAGTCAGCAGTTTTGTCGAATTGTGGATGCAACAGCTGGTCGAGCTGGTCTGCATCAACTCTCAATACAGCTTCTTCTTTGCTGATCAAGCCTTCTTCAAACATGGCGATTGCTATACGCAACGCGGCAGCAGCAGTCCGCTTGCCAACCCTTGTTTGCAACATATATAGCTTGCCCTGCTCGATTGTAAACTCGATATCGCACATGTCCCGGTAGTGCCGCTCCAGAATTCCAAAGACCTCCTCCAATTCCAAACCGGCTTCCTGTAGGCCTTCGACGTCTTTCAGCTCACTGATCGACGAGGTGTTACGGATACCTGCGACCACGTCTTCTCCCTGCGCATTAACTAAGTAATCACCATAGAATTCCTTGTCACCAGTAGCAGCGTTACGTGTGAAAGCCACTCCAGTGGCTGATGTGTCTCCCTTGTTGCCAAAAACCATGGCTTGGACATTGACAGCCGTGCCGAGATCATCGGAGATCTTGTTCTGCTTGCGATAGAACTGAGCTCGCTCATTCATCCAGGAGCCAAAGACTGCCCGGATCGCCAACTCCAGCTGGACATTAGGATCCTGAGGAAAAACTACTGCACCATCGACTACCAACTGAGGATAATCGGCGGCATCGACATGGCTGGTGAAAATTGTCTTGAACTGGTCGACCAATGATTTCAAATCATCAGCCGAAAGTTCATTATCGCCTTGGACTCCACGGCTGATTTTGATTGCATTCAGTGCATTCTCAAAGAGATCGCCTTCGACCCCCATCACAACCTTGGAGAACATCTGAATGAATCGACGGTAACTGTCCCAAGCAAAGCGCTGATTGTCAGTCTGGTTAATCAAGCCGATGATAGACTGGTCGTTCAGACCGAGGTTTAAGACTGTGTCCATCATGCCTGGCATTGAAAAAGCTGCACCAGACCGCACGCTGACCAAAAGCGGGTCATCGGCATCGCCGATACGCTTGCCAATACGTGCCTCCAGATCAAGACGATAACGCTGGATCTCATCCAAAACCCCATCCGGGAATTGGTTGCCGTTTTGGTAGTACTCCATACAAGTCTGGCAGGAGATCGTGAATCCTGGCGGTACCGGCAAGCCAATGGCAGCCATCTCAGCCAGGTTTGCCCCTTTGCCTCCTAAGATGCCCTTCATGTCTTTATTGCCTTCAGTGACATTGTTACCGGCTGCATCCTTACCGAATGCGAAGACGCGTTGCGTGTCAGACACATGTACTCCAATCAACTGGCTGCCAAAGCAGCACCTGTAGAATCTTGCCTCAGCGACTGTGGATAATTGCATCTGCCGCGAATAACTCATGTAACAATCAACCCACAAAGGTTTATCCATAGTCGTCTGGAGGCAGCGTTCAAAGATTTTCTAATGATAACGCGACAGGATAGCTTTTGTGTGGAGAAAAGCACGACAGGATGTAAACATGGCTCGGCTTGTCAAGATAAACCTTCATGGCCTTGATGTGGAGAAAACCGCAGGTTTTGCAGGCAGGCACCACGGTTTTATTGCTTGTCTTGGGGCTGGATTATGACGATGTACTGTTATCGACACAGAACTACAAAGGTTGGACACAACGCGGTAATGATACAGATTGACTCGAACAGCTGCAGCTTCATACCCAAGCGAATTGAGGTTTAAAACTGAGCTAGTAGTGTTTTGCTAAAAAAAGCGCGCTGTGTGCTCTAATCATATAGAATTTCGCTTGTTTCTCCTCTATTTCGCGGGTATTTCATGGTTTTCCGAGATTGTTTGTTCATAAATGGGCACACAGCGCGCTTTTTTTAGCAAAACATGCTAGTATCAAAATATGGAACTATGTATAAGTCATCAATCAGCGCTACAGTATTGGCGTTTACAAGGAAAAACCCAATGGGATCACAGACGCCGTTTACGCCGAGTGAATCTTCCCACTTGTCTGCCTGATGCTACTGTTTTAAACCAAGCTGACGCCTTGGGCTTGTCGCGGCCCATCCAGGTCGTTGTCAATGGTGCTGAAGCCAGGCGCAAGCCAAAATCAATTCGTTGTCGAGTGAATAGTAGAATCTTGCCAGAAGGCAGCTTCATCAATGTGTCTGACAAAATAGTAGTCAGTTCGCCGGAGCTCTGCTTCTTACAGTTGGCTAGAGATCTGTCTTTAGTTAAACTCATTGAGCTAGGTTTTGAGTTTTGTGGTACCTACTCGATGTACGATGCTAACGACCCGATAAAAAATCAAGTAGATCAAGGTTTCTATACTCGCTCCAAACTGACCACCACAAAAAAACTCAGAGCTTATGTTGACCAGGCATCGGCATTTCACAGTTGCAGGAAAGCCGCATATGCTATAGATTTCATCACTGACGATTCTGCCTCGCCTATGGAGACAATCCTAGTCATGCTACTCACTCTGCCTTACAGAATCGGTGGCTACAAAATCAAAATGCCAGAGCTAAACAAACGTGTTGTGCCCAAGAAGACTGCACAGCCAGGCGCTGGCAATGCTTATTACAAATGTGACCTTTATTGGCCGGACGCTGGCCTAGCTGTGGAATACGATAGTGACCAATACCACTCACAGGTAGAACGCATAGCCAGTGATTCCAGACGCCGTAACTCACTACTGGCAACAGGAGTTGATGTAGTTACCGTCACGAACGAACAAATCAAAAACTATTTTGATTTCAGAACCATCGCCAGACAGATCGCAGGCAAGCTTGGTAAGCGACTACAGTACATGGAGCCGGGCTTCTCTACAGCCAATCGAAAATTACGCAAGCTGTTGTTGGGGTAGAAAAACTCCAGACTATCTATTTGCCAGCCGGTAATACAATGCGTAGTCTTGCCCATTACAGTAAACCAGCACTACGGTATAGCTCTGTTTCTGTGTGTCAGGGGCATTTTCCAACCACCAACTGGCATCCGCTACTCCAAAGATAATCTCTTGTCTACCTGCTTCGATGACCAGCTCTTCCTTGTTGGATTCGAAGCGGTTTTGGCTCTCACGATTATGTTTGACCATCTCAGAAATAGAGTAGGTCGATGACCAGTAATACCGATAACCAGTTGGAGTCAGTTCATTCAAACTCAACGCAAATATATCGTCCTTCCCATCGGTGCCAAAAACAATGCTGGCTGATTCGTATTGCAGAGTAGCTACTATCTCCGTATCGCCAAACCGTGCGCTGCTAAGGACTGCGATAGCATAATCATTTACATTGCGTGTATTTAAAGTAGTAGGAAAAGGAATAGCAAAGCTGATAAAGGACAAGGATATCATCAACAAGACCAGGAGAAATAACCAATAACGTTTAATGATTTTTTTGCTTAGCTCAGCTTTCGTCAGTAGCTTGCCAGTCTCGCAGCATTTCGAATTAATGAAAGTCGCGAAGTCGTCTTTGTCACCCAAAATGAAAGTATCTTTTTTGGCAACCAAGCTACCTCTTATTACATCGATATAGAGATAGTAGCCAAACTTGTCCTCGTCGATATATCGGATCTGATCGTAAGAATACATCGTGATTGTGTTTGCGTTGGAAACCTCTATATGCTCTTTGAAATGTAAGGTCTGGATTAATTTGGTGTATCCAGATCGTCTGTACAGTAACTTGATTCTTCGTCTCTGAAAGTAGGGGGCAAGGATTATAAATACGACCAGCAAGCCAAACGTCCATCCAGTTGATGTAACTGAAGTGTTTTTTTGGATAGAACCTAAAACAATCCAAGCTACTGCGATCATGCTCATCCAGAATATTATGATCATTCTAATCCAGAGATTTAGATTCACCGAACGTCTAATACTAAGCTTTCGCCAGCTTTTAAGCAGTTTTGGTGTTAATTCATATTGGTTGACAAATTCGACCATAGTCTGGTGCCTCTCTATTTCAGGTTAACTCCTGCACACCAGCCCTTCAAATACCACCCGGTTTCCTGTTATTTCCGGTCGATGTGGTATGGGCTTCTCCCCAGGAATTAGTATAACAATCTTTGCAAAGCCTCTTGCAATCCTCGAGCGTGCTTATCGACAGTCACTGGCAGATGAGCACGTGTACGTTGTCCGTCGGCTTGTTCCAAGACCATAACCAGGGCATCACGTCCGGGATAAGCCTTACAGAGGCGTGCCAACTCATCGCTGAAAGACTGGTTCAATCGTGAGCTCACTAGATTCAATTCGAGAATCCCTGGCTCATCGGAGTTTTCGTCGATGCTCAACAGTGTCACTGAGTTGACCAGGAACTGGGCACCGCGGTCCGAAGACTCATAGCGGCCACGCACGCTGACTACTGCCTCGTCGTAGATCATGCCCTCAGCGTCGCGATAGTAAGTTGGGAAAATGATGCATTCGATTGACCCACCGCTGTCTTCCAAAATGAAGCGAGCCATGCGCTCACCTTTGCGGGAAACCATCGGTGTGATGCGGCTGATCATACCTGCCAACTTGATAATGACTCCCTGGGGCACACTGTTGACAGCAGCTTCAGCAACCACCGTTTCACCCTCGGCGACAGCTTGGTAAGGATCGTCTTCGACCGGGCTTTCAGGGCCGCCATTGACAAAGATTGACAGCGGGTATTCCCGCTCTTTCTCCAGCAAGGCTTGGTAAGGTCGCAGCGGATGGTCGGAGACATACATACCGACCGCTTCACGTTCATAAGCTAATAGTGTCCGCGAATCCCATTCAACTCCATCAGGTTCAGGGATAGTGTCGATATAAACCGGACTGTCAGTTTCAGCCAGAGCATCAAAAAGTGTGGACTGCCCTTCTGCGGTATCGCGATGGCGGCGGGCAGCGACCTCCATGATTTTGTCCACCTCGATAAAGCGGGTCATCTGTCGCCGGGTATATCCAGTAGAGTCAAAGGCTCCACATTTCACCAGGGCTTCTACTGTGCGTTTATTGGCAATTGTGTTGTTAACACGGTAGACGAAGTCGTGCAGTGATTTGAAGACCCCATTTCGCTCACGTTCGGCGATGATTGCTGCTGCTGCTGACTCGCCGACACCTTTGACACCGGCCAATCCAAACCGGATTCCCTCATCAAGTGCTGTGAAAGCATGTCCGGACGAATTGATGTCTGGCGGTAGCACTTCGATACCGGATTGCTTGCAGGCAGCGAAATATTGAATTAAACGATCAGTGTTACCCATATGGCTGGTTAGCACAGCTGCCATATACTCCCGCGGGTAGTGGGCTTTGAACCAGGCTGTGCGCATCACCAGGATTGCATAGGCGGCTGAATGTGATTTGTTGAAAGCGTACTCCGCGAACTTCTCCACATCATCCCAAATCGCCGAAGCCAGGCGACGGGGGTAGTCATTGCGCTCGGCACCAGCCAACCAGTGTTCCTTCATGGTTTCAACAGCACCGTCGCTCCAGGTCTCCTTGATGCTTGTCATCAGGTCGATCTGCTTTTTACCCATGGCCTTGCGCAAGCGGTCGGATTCGCCAGCCGTAAAGCCACTCATCTCCATCGAGATGCGCATGACCTGTTCCTGGTAGACCATGGCTCCATAGGTTTCTTCGAGGATCGGGCGCAGACGCTCATCGTAGTAGCTGATCTGAGTGCGGCCAATTTTACGAGCAACGAAGTCTGAAGCCATACCAGAGTTCAATGGCCCAGGACGGTAGAGAGCGATAACAGCCACGATGTCATCAAAACGGTCGACGTTTAAACTACGCAGCAGAGCAGTCATACCACTGCTCTCAACCTGAAAGACTCCAGAGGTATCCCCGCTGGCTAACAGCTCCAGAGCTTTTGGATCATCCAGCGGCAGGTCCTCCGGATCGATATCAATGCCATAATTCTCAAGCACCGAGCGACGTGCGGTCATCAAGACATTTAAGGTACGTAGTCCCAGGAAATCCATCTTCAGCATACCCAAATCGGCATTATGGATGCCGTCATACTGGGTGATCACCATGCCACCCTTGGTATCCTGCTTGACCGGCACGTGGTTGTCGACATCGTCCGGACAAATAATCACTGCCGAAGCATGCACACCCTCTCCGCGGAGTGAGCCTTCCAGGCTCAGTGCAGCGTTGATGATACGTTGGGTGTCTGGATCATCATCAAAGGCGCGGATCAAATCTGGGTTTCTCTGCTCGCGGTTCATCTTGTCTTCTGAATGGCGGTTGAGCATTGCTGCCAGCGATACATCCGGCCCAAAAGGGATCATCTTGGAGATTTTTGCTCCAGTAGCGATCGGGTAGTCTAGTACCCGGGTGGTGTCAACAATAGCCTGTTTGGCTTTGATCGAATTGAAGGTGATGACGTGCGCGACCGATTTTTGCCCATATAACTGACGTAGGTGCTCGATAACCTCAAAGCGGCCATCTTCATCAAAGTCGATGTCAATATCCGGCATCTCCTGACGCTCCAGGGATAAAAAACGCTCGAAAATCAAGCCGTTTTCAATTGGATCAAGCGCAGTTATGCCCAGTGCGTAAGCGATAATCGAACCGGCGGCACTGCCCCGTCCAGGGCCGACACTGACTCCGTTGGCACGCGCCCAGCTCGTAAACTCCTGCACGACGAGGAAATAAGTCGCAAACCCTTTTTCACAGATGATCTGATACTCATGCTCAAACTGCCTGGCTGCTGCTGCGGGCAGCTCTTCACCATAACGCTGTTTCAGTCCTACCAGCGATTCTTTATATAACATGCTCTCATTGGACTCACCTGCTGGCAGAGGTATCGATGGAAAGACGAAATCCCTGGTCAGCAGGTTGTCTGAGCATTTCTCAGCGACCTCGACAGTATTGTCACAGGCTTGTTGAAAATCTGTCAAAGCTGCGCGCATCTCGGTTTCATCCTTCATATAGAACTGGTCGTTGGAAAACCGCATGCGTTCAGGATCATCAATCCGACTGGCAGTACCGACACAAAGCATCAGGTCCTGCGTCGGCGCATCCTTTTGCAGAAGGTAATGCATGTCATTTGTACCGATGGTCTTCAGGCCAAGCTGGTTAGCCAGGTTAGCCAGTTCTTTGTTCAGTTCAGTCTGGCTGACACTGGCTGTCAGCACGGTACCGGAATCAACCATGTCCACCGAGCGCTTTAAGTCGTCTGGAGTGATCACGATACCTTGATTCTGCAGTTCAATGTAAAAATCACCAGGAGCAAAAGCTTCTGCCAGGCGAGTCGCCCAAATTAAAGCGTCGTCTGGCTGTTGGGCTAAAAGCCTCTGGGGGATAATACCGGCAATACAGGCTGAGGTACCAATCAGGCCTTCCGAGAACTCGTTAATGAACTCCATTGTCACTCGCGGTTTGTAGTAGAAAGCATCAAGTGCTGCCCGTGACACCAGTTTGATGAGGTTTTGATAACCGATACGATCCTTTGCCAAAAGAATCAGGTGGTACAGCTCTGGCTTCTTGTCGCGCCGTAGATCGCTGTCAGGTGTGAAATAAACCTCACAGCCGATTATTGGCTTGACGCCTTGCCGATGGCAGGCATCATAAAACGCCGGTATGCCATACATGAAGCCGTGATCAGTCAGAGCGATCGCTGGCATCTCCAGTTCAGCCGTGCGTCTTGCCATGCCATCGACGCGTGTGGCGCCGTCAAGCAGTGAGTATTCGCTATGGTTGTGCAAGTGGACAAAAGCCATGTTTATATGTTGTTCCTATCTTTTTTGTCTGGGCTGGTAGTCCAGACGGTTTCTCAATGGGGTC
>JAITUO010000025.1 GCA_031286245.1 Coriobacteriales bacterium | reverse complement strand
GCCCGGCCGCGGGGGATTAGCTGCCGAAGTCACTGAAACAGGACTCTCTGGTACTGGAATGGCTGCCAAGTTGGCCTGGCAGGTTGCTTTGGCTGGTAGTCTGGTTGGTCTGGTAGAGGCCATGGCTTTTGCCAATCAAATTGGTGTGGAGAAGACCGTGATGCTTCAGCTATTGACTAGCTCAGACAGCCCTTCGGCGAGTATTGCCCGAGCATTTGGCAAGGCGATCATCGAGGAGGACTTCGTTTCAGGTTTGGAAGTCAAAAGCTATCTGGATGATTTAAATATCGCTTTGGAAGCCGCAGATGAAATATCATTGCCCTTGCCTGGATTGGAGACCATACAGCAACTGTTTGACCTGCTTCAGTTGATAGGCGATGATCGTCGAGGGATACAAAGCCTGGCACTGGCTTATTATGACGAACGCAACGCTGAACGCTTTGGCCTGGATTGGAGCTTGGCACAAAAAGCCATGGATGTCTATGAAAAAGCCAGCGATGAGTATGATGTCTATGACGACCCTGATGATGATGAGGAGGACTCCGACTTCCATCGATATCATGACCACGACCATCCGCAGGAAGGCCATGGGTTTGATCCCTATAAAAGCGGAACTGGCGGAGAGGGTTTCAAACCTTCTGCAGGATCCTTCTTTTCCGAAAACTGAGTAGAAGATTAGCCGGGAACAAATGGTAGAGAAAAAGTCAGGGAGCAAGAAAAGGAGCTGACCGATAGATAATAGAGCTGAGAGGCAAGACGGGGAGCAACTGATAAAAGAAAGGGGCAATAATGCCTGAATTTGATAATTCCATAGCAGTATTTATTGATTATGAGAATATGGCACTGGGCATGGTACCGAACACCACTCCCAACAGCAGCGGACGTCGCAAACCTGTTGGCAGCCAACTCGATATCAGCAAGATCTTAGAACGCCTGCTGGATAAAGGGCGAATTGTAGCCAAACGCGCCTACAGTGACTGGCAGCGTTACCCTGAGGCTGTCAGCTCGCTGCATGCCTTGGGAGTCGATTTGTTGGAAATCCCGGACAACAATAATTCCGGTAAGAACTCAGCGGACATCCGGCTGGCTGTCGATGCTATCGAGCTATGTCACGATAAAGACTTTATTAATACTTTCGTCATTGTCTCCGGCGACTCAGACTTCACACCGCTAGTCTCCAGATTAAAAGAGAACGGTAAGACCGTAATTGGTGTCGGGATGATTGACTCAACCAGTGAACTGCTGGCTGCCAATTGTGATGAGTTCATATTCTATGAAGACATCGGCAAAACGGCTGATGTCCCATTGATCCCGGATAACCTGCCCAAGGAGAAACGCAAGGCTTACGAACTATTACTTGACAGTATCGAAGCTTTACAGCGTGAGAACATTGACACCATGCACTCATCGATAATCAAGGACGCTATTCGTCGTAAAACCCCGCAATTCAATGAAAGTACATACGGGTATCGCAGCTTTACAAAACTATTGGAGGAAGTTGAAAGCTACGGTTTGATAAAGATGCATAAAGACGACAAGAGTGGTACCTGGGTAGTGGAAGGGTTCAGTGGCTGAGCAGTATTTTGAAGGAGCGGCCCGACAGTCAAGTGACCAGCCAGCAGATCTGTTTGGTGACAAAGTGGCTGGACAATCAGGTGACAAAACCCATGAGCCTGAACAGTTAGAGTTTTTTGTTACCTGTGGGCGCGGGCTGGAGAGCTGTGTGGCTGATGAGCTGCGGGCACTAGGAGTCAATAAAGTAAGACCGTTAGCCAGTGGAGTAGCCTTCTTCGGTAGAATCGAACAAGCTTTGCGTGCTTGCCTCTGGCTGCGTACAGCCAGTCGAGTACTACTGATTGTTGACCGAGTGCCTGCTGCTGATTCTGATACGTTATATGAGAACATAAAAGCTATTCCCTGGGAAAAGCATATCGCCGCCGATGCCAGTTTTGCGATTGATGCTCGAGGCAGCAACGAAAAACTCCGCAACAGTCAGTTTGTCGGTCAGAGGGTAAAAGACGCTGTAGCTGATCGAATCCGCGATGTCTGCGGTAGACGTCCCGATATCAAACTGATTCGCCCTGATGTACAGATCTACATCAACTTGCGAGGTGAAAAAGCTACCGTGGCCATTGATATGGCAGGTGAACCTTTGCATCGACGTGGCTATCGTGTTGCCAGCTCGAATATCGTGGCATCACTCAGAGAGACGCTGGCAGCAGCTCTGCTGATTCATGGTGGCTGGGATGTTGCTTCTCAGGCGTTTTGCTGTTGGGAGTCAAAACCACAAGCGCCTGACAGGGAGGTGGCGGCAACACAAGCGCCTGACAGTGAGGTGGCGGTAACACAAGCGCCTGACAGGGAGGTGGCGGCAACACAAGCACCTGACAGTGAGAATGCAACACCACAAGCGCCCGGTTTTCTGCTTGATCCCTTATGTGGGTCAGGGACGATTGCTATCGAAGCAGCTTTGATGGCAGCCGACCGGGCGCCTGGCTTGTTACGCGATTATTGGGGATTCAGTGGCTGGTTGGGTTTTGATGCTGAAATATGGCACGACTTACTTGTTGAGGCAGATGAACGAGTGGAGCGAAAACTGGCAGGACTGGCTAACCAGCCTATTCCGATATTGGCTAGTGACATAGACGCTGCTGCACTCCAGGTGGCTTTCGAAAGCGCAAAAAAAGCAGGAGTGGAGAAACTGATTGACTTCGATTTGGTGGACATTGCTGATTATAGATTGCCGGTTGGATACACCAAGATAAAAGGCCTTTTAGCAACCAATCCACCATATGGGCAACGTATGGCAAGTTCAGCCCAACTGCCAGCGTTATACGCCACACTCGCTGGTCTGATATCAAAGCATCAATCTGGTTTCGACGTTGTCATCATCTCGCCAGACAATCTATCGGAAGACTATCTGAATCCAGTACAAAAGAGTAATCCGACCAAACAAACAGCTACGATGAATGGCCCACTGGCAGTGTCTATCAGAGCTTGGCAGATACAGAAGAAAGACACCCAGGAAAAAGATGCCGCGGGCTTATCCAGAAGCAAAAGAGACAGGCCGATTGGCATGGGCGGTCCAAATGATTTTGATCAATCTGGAATTGAAGCTAACGAAGCTGCCAGGGCGTTCGCTAATCGGTTGGCAAAGATGGCCAGGCATCGCAGTAAATGGGCACGCCGATCTGGAGTTTACTGTTATCGGTTATATGATGCCGATCTGCCTGACTTCAATGTGGCAATCGACATCTATACAGGTGCAGCAGGCACCGCTGACGAAGGCAAGCAATGGCTGCATATCGCTGAATACAAGCCTCCAGCATCAATTAATCCTGACCAGGCAAACGCTCGTCTGGCGGAAGTGCTACGCATAGCTCCTGAAGTATTAGCTGTCAGTCCGAGCGAGGTCTTTTTGAAACGCCGGGAACGTTCAAAAGGCGGCTCGCAGTATGGCCGGAATGCTACGTCTGCTACAACCGCTGGTATCCATCTGATTGAGGAGGGAGGCTTGCGATTCGAGGTGGACCTGGCCAGTCGCTTGGATACGGGAATCTTTTTGGATCATCGGATCACACGTGATTTACTGCGAGGTAAGGCTGCAGGCTGCGACTGTTTGAATCTATTTGCTTATACAGGTTCAGCCAGCGTCTATATGGCTGATGGAGGAGCGAAAAGTGTTACTACAGTCGATCTGTCACGTCCTTACTTGGACTGGGCTGTCCGTAATATGGAGTTGAATGGTTTTGTCGATCAATCTGATCGTAGTTTTAATTATGTACAGGCTGATGCCCTGCGCTGGATTAGAGAGGTGCGATCAGCTGGTTGGCAACAGAGCTTTGGCCAAGGTCAAACTCCTTTGCGGTTCGGCTTGATCTTCGTTGATGTACCGACATTCTCCAACTCCAGCCGAATGGGACAACGCAATTGGGATGTCCAGCGTGACCATGTTGAATTATTGATTACAATATCAAGGTTGTTGACGTCAGGAGGGGAAGCGGTTTTCTCCACAAATTTAAAAAGTTTCAGACCCGATGTCCAGGCTTTGGCAAAAGCCAGAGTCGCAATTAAGGACATCAGTGACTTAACCATTCCAGCTGATTTCGAACGCAGTAAAAAGATCCACCAATGCTACATCGTGACGAGGGAGAAATAAATGGAATACCGAATCGATCCGAAGACTGGTAATCGACTATCTATCCTGGGCTTTGGCATGATGCGCCTGCCGCGGGGAATTACAGGAACTGACCAGGAAAAGGTCACAGCCATGGTAGGTCAAGCAGTCGAAAGTGGTGTCAATTACTTTGATACTGCGTTTGTCTATCCAGGCAGTGAAGTGGCGACTGGACGAGCGCTGGCAGAGACGGGGTTTCGGGATAAGATCTTTCTGGCGACCAAGCTGCCACATCAGCAGGTCAGAAAGACAGAGGATCTCGATCGCATTTTTGCTGAGCAATTAAAGCGGCTGCAAACCGACCGCATTGACTATTACCTGATGCACAACCTACCATCGGTTACGTTATGGCAAAGACTTGTTGAGCGTGGTGTGATCGACTGGCTGGCAGCCAAACAGGCGGACGGTTTCATTGGGCAAGTAGGATTTTCGTTTCATGGCAAGCAAGTAGATTTTTTGGAATTACTTGAAGCCTTTGACTGGGGGTTCTGCCAGATGCAATACAACTATCTGGATGTCAACTACCAGGCGGGCCAGACCGGGTTGAAAACAGCTGCCGAGCGCGGCATGATGGTTGTTATCATGGAGCCTCTACGAGGCGGTAAACTGGCTGTTGGGCTACCGGCCAAAGCAGAGTCTGCTTTTAAAGCAGCTGAGCCTGGCGTATCGATTGCATCTTGGGGGTTGCGCTGGATCTGGGATCAGCCTGAACCGACAGTGGTGTTGTCAGGCATGGGAACCATGGAGCAACTGACTGATAACCTGGCGACAGCGGCAACAGCAAACCCCGGAATGCTCAGTCAGGCTCAACATGATTTGATCAAGCGGGCAATCGATATCATCGAGGCTGGGTATAAAGTACCCTGTACCGCTTGTAACTATTGTATGCCTTGTCCACATGGAGTAAACATCCCTGATTGTTTTACTGCCTACAACACCAGAGCAACACAGGGGCTGATCGCCGGTATGTCCCAATACTTCTCAGGAGTCGGTATGCCTAATCCCGACCGTTACAGTGGCCCTGACAAATGCCAGGCTTGTGGTACCTGTGAGCGGAAGTGTCCTCAAAACATAGCGATCATCGATTCGCTGAAAGAGGTCAAAAAGCACATGGAACCGTTTTGGACCAAAGCTGTAAAGCTGGGTGTACGGATTATGATGGGGTAGCGCTAATGATGAGCTGGAGCTTGTGATGAGCTAGAACGGGTAATGGGGTAGAGCGGGCAATGGGGTAGAGCTAATGATGAGCTGTAGCTTATGATGAGGTAGAGCTTGTAATGCTTGGTTGTTACGGTTTGGCTTGCGATTTGGGCGTGGTTTGCTTGACTTCTACGCGACTGTATAGCCTATAAATTGGCAATCCTGGGAATTTCGAAGTTTCTGGCCAAAAAGGGCTCTCATGTATGGTTGTTTGACCTATTTTGCAGGACTTGGTTTTCTCCACAATTTAAAAGTGCTGGTAGATGAGTTGCGCCAAAATTCTATATGTGTGAAACCAATAGAAAACTATACATGAGGGCTCTTTTTGGCCAGAAACTCGGAAATTCCCAGGAAATGGCTGTGTAAATTGCGGGTACGCCAGAGAAAGCATGTCAGAGAAGATGTTGAATCAGTTGAAACCAAGCCATCGATTGTAAACCAGTTTTTGCTAGTGTATAGGACGTCTGCTGTGCTATGCTCATAGAAAGTGTCTATCGTTTGGCGTAAGGAGCACTGTGTGTCAACGCTGACAGTCGGCGACATTGAGAACATATTATTTCAAGCCTTTCCTGCATCATGGGCTACGCCTGATGACCGCTTTGGCCTATTTGTAGGTGATCGCAATCGGACTATCACAAAGATCGCCATTGCTTTGGATTCTACTGTGCCAATGATCGAAACAGCGGCAGCCAAGGGCTGCAATATTCTAGTGACCCATCATCCGCCATTCTGGTTTGCTCCAATGCGGTTT
>JAITUO010000023.1 GCA_031286245.1 Coriobacteriales bacterium | reverse complement strand
TTCCTACCTCTTAGTACATACCTCCACCGGCTGCGGCAGCGGCATTCATGGCTGCGACCTGAGCGGCGTCTGGCCCCTCTTTCGGCAGCTCGGAAATAGTTGCCTCAGGTATCAGGATCATCGAAGCCACTGAAGCAGCATTCTGCAGTGCACAGCGGGTGACCTTGGTGGGATCGATGATACCCATAGCAATCATGTCACCATATTCACCGGTAATCGAATTCAAGCCATAACCAACTGGAAGCTCCTTAACCTTCTCCACAACAACTGAACCTTCAAAACCAGCGTTGTCAGCAATTACTTTCAAAGGAGCAATCAGCGAATGACGAATAATTGAAACACCGACCAGCTCGTCCGGATCAGAAATCGCCAAGTTGTCCAAGGCCTCCAGAGCATTCAGCAAAACAACGCCACCACCAGCGACAATGCCTTCCTCAACAGCAGCACGGGTAGCCTGCAGAGCATCTTCGATGCGGCTTTTGCGCTCTTTTAACTCGACCTCGGTAGCAGCACCGACCTTGATGACAGCAACGCCACCGGCCAGTTTGGCAATGCGCTCTTGCAGCTTCTCACGGTCGAACTCAGAATCGGTACGTTCCATTTCAACCCTGATCTGCTCTGCCCGGGCATTGATCTCTTCTTTGGTACCGGCGCCATCGACGATGATCGCCACGTCTTTATTGACTGTAACGGTCTTGGCGCGGCCCAGCATGTCTAAAGTTGCATCAGTCAAGCGCATGCCGAAGTCTTCAGAAATAACCTGACCGCCGGTCACGATGGCGATATCCTCAAGCATGCGTTTGCGGCGGTCACCAAAACCAGGAGCTTTGACAGCCACGCAGTTCAAAGTGCCACGCAAACGGTTCAGGAGTACTGTGGCCAGAGCTTCTCCCTCAAAATCCTCACATACGATCAGCAGAGGACGACCAGCCTGCATAATAGCTTCAAGCACCGGTAAAATGTCCTGGATTGCAGTGATCTTCTGGGGAGTCAACAAAATGTAGGGATCCCGGAGTTGGGCTTCCATGCGGGTCATATCGGTCGCCATGTAGGGAGAGATGTAACCCTTGTCGATCTGCATGCCTTCTACAGTCTCGATCTCGATGCCGAAGGTCTGGCTTTCCTCGACGGTGATAACGCCGTCATAGCCGACGACATCCATGGCCTCCGCGATTTTGCTCCCGATCAACTCGTCACCGGCTGAAATGGTGCCGACATTGGCGATCTGCTCAGTGCCAACGACGTTGACTGAGTCAGCTTTGATGTGATCGACAACCGCATCGACCGCTTTTTCAATACCACGGCGAATGGCCAGTGGATTAGCTCCGGCGGCCACATTGCGCAAGCCCTCGTTGACCATGACCTGAGCCAGCAGCGTGGCGGTAGTAGTACCGTCACCGGCCGCATCATTAGTCTTGACAGCGACTTCGCGGACCAGCAGGGCACCCATGTGCTCAACCTTGTCCTCCAGCTCGATCTCCTTGGCGACGGTCACTCCGTCATTGGAGATAATCGGAGCGCCATAGGTGCGTTCCAAAGCAACATAACGGCCTTTCGGGCCAAGGGTGACCTTCACAGTGTTGGCCAGTTTGTTTACGCCGGCAGCTAAAGAGCCACGGGCATCTGCATTGAATTGAATCTTCTTTGGCATTTGGTAAAACCCCTTTTCCTAATTCACTAGTCCACGACTACGGCAAAGACATCATCGGAACGCAGGATAATAAGCTCCTCGTCACCAAGTTTAACCTCTGTGCCGCCATACTTGCTGTAGATCACGCTGTCACCGACATTGACCTGGGGCTTGACGAGATTGCCATTATTGTCCAGCTTGCCCTCGCCTACAGCGATCACAGTCCCGCGGTCTGGCTTCTCCGTGGCGGTGGACGCCAACACCAGTCCAGAAGCAGTGGTGGTTTCCGCCTCGTCCTGCTTGACGATTACGCGGTCACCTAAAGGTTTGAGACTCATCTAACAAGACCTCCTTTTTGCTATTTCACTTGTCTCGGATAGAATTAGCACTCTAACCTTCAGAGTGCTAAGAGCATGATACTATCACATCAATTGAATGCAAGTCTATTACTTTTATGTTGAAAAAGTGTTATCAAGCTCAGTCTTGCCTTGACTTACCTTTTTATGTGGATAAACCCGGTGGCAAGCTTATTGAGTAGTGCGACCTGACCACCACAAAACGGCATCAGTATTGCCAGCGTGAGGCTCCATGCCAGCCGTATCCAGCCATTTCAGTAATCTTGACAACAGTGCTGGGATTGGGAGCATGAATGAACTTACCTCCGCCGATGTATAGGCCGACATGTCCAGGTTTGAAAAGGATGTCTCCAGGTTTCGCATCGACAACTGCCAATCGCATCGGCGCATCGAAGTATTGGGCATTGCCGCCGCGTGGTATCGACAAACCAGCTTGTCGATAGCACCATGATGTCAAGCCGGAACAGTCAAAAGCGTTTGGCCCGCTGGCTGCCCAGACATAGGGGCAACCGAGCCGGGAGTATGCTGCTTCGACGATTATTCTGGCGATCTCGTCTTGGTACTCGACATTTGTTCCCGGGTTGCTGGGTCGTTGATTACTGAGGGCTTCCCATTCCTGTCTGAGGCGTTCCTCTTCAGCTAATCGTTCTTCTTCAATCAGTTGTCTGACTTCATCTTCCAGTTTTTCAAGCTCAGCCCGGTAGGAATTAACAATTGTCACTGCGTTGCGCCGGATCTCTTCGGCTTCAGCCAGTTTCTGGACAGCGATCTGCTCTTTGATCTTCAGACTCGCCAAAGCTTGTTCAGCATTGTCTCGAGCACGGTTGGCTTCAGCTATGAGGTCAGCGTCCCGTCGGTTTAAAAGATTGAAAAAGTCCCAATTTGCTGTGAAATCGTAGAAGGTATGTGATCCGAAAATCACATTTAAAAAAGTCAACTGTCCGTCTTTGTACATATACCGAACCCGTTGTCCTAATTGGGTTTGAATACGATCTTGATTTATCACGGTTTCTTCGTAATGCTTGGCAGCAGCATCCAAATCGGTTATTGCTTGATCATACTCTGCCAGGGCTGCATAATAATCGTTGGAATACTGGTTGAGCAAAGCCTCCCATTCATCAAGCCGTCTGCGCACAGCATCGGCTTCAAGACGTTTGTCTTCTGATGGTGTGGCGAAAGCAGTAGACGGAGCATGCCAATCTGATGTCGCTATGGCAACGGCAGCAACAACTGCTGCTAAGCCCATGAAGCTACGACGACTGATGCTTGTCTTGTTTTCTGGCGATATGCCAGAACATTCTATGGTATTGAAGGACTCAGGCATCTATGTGCTCCTTAGCCTTTCCCTTACATTAACCTCGTTCTAGTCCTAGATGCTACCATCCTACTAACATCTGGACAATCACCATTCACCCAGGTAAACGGCACAATAAGCTGTAAGAAAGTTATGACTATGTTTGATATTTGATTTCAATCTTGAGATAGAGCTGCTTTGACAGAGCCTGCTTGAGAGGTTCGGAAATAATTGCATCATCTTGCATAGAATTTGGTATAATGAAGCGCTGTTCTTACATTGAATGCACATTCTTCTCGCTATATAGGTAATGGCGTGATAATATTGCCGAGTATGATACAAGTATCCAGTACACCTAAGGAGTGAAGATACTGAATGTGTTTGTGGCGTTAGTTGACAACTCCAATTAGTCAAGTTGAACCTGATAATCAGATCATGCTGGAGTATAGAGTTTGGAGAGGACAAACTTTAGCCATGCGCTACCAGGCAGGGAGCTGGTAGTAGCCATATCGCTAGGGAAAGCGGGTCTAAGGCGGTTAGTCACCCCAGCTTGCCGCCTTAGACATTTTGCAGGAGGGGGAAGCTGAAGATTTCCAAATAGATTGCCAACAGAAGTCCTCTGGCTGGGTCTTACACAACAAGTGCTAATGCAGTTGCACATCTATCGTCAGGACAAGGAATAAAGGAATTGGCATGTCCGAATGATTTGCCATTTGCAACCAACCCAAGGAAAATGTCCCAAAAGTGGACTTGTGTAGTGGGTTTTGCCTCTGAAATGACTAAAAACAATGGATTTCTCTTCATTTTCGCTATAAACCCACTACACAAGTCCACTTTTGGGACAAAACATCGGAGGTCATAGCACAAGCAGGTTTTTTGGTTTGTTAAGTTGCGGTTAAGTTTGGCACAGAGGATTTACGCTCGCAAAGCGATGTGCAACCTAAAGTAGCGCAATAGTTGGTAGAGCAACTTGTTGCAGACGATATAATTAGTGGTACAAATAGTTCGCTAAAGAAAGGTAATGTAGCACCATGAGGATAATGCCGAAAGATCCATAGCAAATCTTCTTTACTTTTGTCGTCTACGCCAGATATGTGATTATTCTTTGTCTGATAATCCTGATTTTTTGGGCATTGATAAAGTACATCAGAACAAAAGACATCCGTTTTGAAAAGTCTACAACTAGCAAGTCACTAGGGCTTGTACTAAGGGAGCATCGGACTGCATGCAAAATGACACAGGAGTTTGTAGCCGAATCGTTAGGAGTCAGCAGGTAAGCAGTGTCAAAGTGGGAAAACGGGACTTCGGATCCAAGTACCAGTAATCTGATCGCTTTAGCAAAACTTTATGGATACCCTCCAGAGAAACTGCTTAAAGATATCATTGAGTAGAAGCCGGGATTCTGCTGGTATTAGCTCATCTACTTGACATCTATGCAACTGTATAGCCTATAAAGTGAGTAATCCTGGGAATTTCGGACTTTCTGGCCAGAAAAGGCCCTCATGTATGGCTGTTAAGCCTGAAAAGCGGGATCGGTTTTCTCCACAATTTAAACCTGCAGCTAGAAGTGTTAAGCCAAATTTCTATATGTGTGAAGCCAATAGAGAACTATACATGAGAGCCAATTTCCGGCAGAAACTCCGAAATTCCCAGGATTTGCCTTAAAAGACATCAAAAAAGGTAAGCTGTCCCAGTTTGGCTTATCAAAACCTTCTAAGGCATGAACAGAGAAAAAATGCGATAGTATGTGACGAGGTGCAAACTTGCGGGGATAATTCATCTATCCACATCAATTCCTGGCGAATCGCCAGGCGGCAAGCTACAAGAAAGGGTAAAGCAGCATGAACATCATCATCTTGGGAGGCTTCCTCGGTTCCGGTAAAACCACTACCCTACTCTCTCTGGCTCGTTATCTGGTGGACAACTCCACATCCGACAGTGAGTTCAAAGCCATGATCATCGAGAACGAGGTCGGTGAGATCGGCATCGACGACAGCTTCATCAGCGGTAGCGGACTGCGCGTCAACACTCTGTTCTCTGGCTGTGCCTGCTGCACACTCTCCGGAGAACTGACTACCACAGCGCAAATGATCCAGCGCGACTTCAACCCCGACTGGATCATCCTCGAGACAACGGGGGTGGCCTATCCACGTTCGATGCAGGAAAACCTGGAACGGGCAACACAGGCGCGCGCGAAGATCTCCATCCTGGTTGACGTCAATCGTTTCGAGCGCCAGATGCGTGCGCTGGAAAACCTCATCACTGACCAGATCGTCGGATCTGACGCTGTGCTCGTGAACAAGATCGATCTGGCAGATGACGAGATGATCGCCACGGTCAAAGCGCACATCGAGCAGATCGAACCGAACACCCAGCTCCATCTGATCTGCGCTAACCAGGGCGTCGATGAGTCCGTCTGGATTTCCACGGTCGGGAAAGAGGGGTTGTGATGAGCGAACACGAACATGAGCATGATGATTCATGCGACTGCGAAGACAAACATGAGCATGATGAGGATTGCG
>JAITUO010000170.1 GCA_031286245.1 Coriobacteriales bacterium | reverse complement strand
GTCCTCACCATCGGCCTTTGGCTCTTCTACTCGGGTGCCATTCGGTAATGGGGTGCCGTCATAACCGATCTCAACTCGGATGGCTCCATTCTGGCCAGTTAGAATCTGATCATATTGCATCTCAATACCACTGATACCCCGACCTTCGGCGTTGACTGTACCAATTGCCTGCGACCCGATCGAGCCATAGGGATAGACTCGCTTATACTCATGGTCGAAATTTACACAGGACAAAGCTGTAGGTGCATTCCAGACCGGACTACCATTGGGATCCAGTCGGGACTGCAGACGTGAGATCGATAAATAATACGGTTCCAGCTCCTGACTGCGATGGAGCAGGTCAGTCTGGACTTGAAGATCAGCAAAGCGTGCCAGGCAGACATTGGTTGCGTTAGCCGGTGGATTGCTGATCTTTTCCAACCAGTATTCTGAATCGTTACCTAAGACCTCTGCCAATAAATAGGCTGTTGCTTCTGGATTAGTGATCTGTAGGGTATTGGCATATATCGAAACGGTATCGACAGAGGTCGCTAACACTAAACCGTTTCGATCATATATTGTCCCTCTGCGAGCTTGAGTCACCAGACTGATGGTGCGTTGCTCAATAGCGATCTGATGCAATCCTTCTGAGGCATAGACTTGGATATAGAACAGCCGAGCAAATATCATGGCTCCAGCAAACAGGAACAAACAGAAAGAGACCAGCCAACGGCTGGATTGTCTTTGCTTGTCCTGCGGCTGATTGCCCCTGTCTACTGCCGATTGATTGCGCCTGCTGTTGCTCAACCTGGCTTGCGGTCTGATCGGTGTTCTCACTGATCATCCACCACCTGTGAGCCAGTTGAATGTGGAGCAGCAGACAGCGGTCCGGTAGACAGTGAGTTTACTGATAAATCATCAGCTTCTGTAGCGATACTGCCATCTGTCAGCCCCGTACCAGCAGGAATATTACTGGCAATGATTTCCAGGGCGTCATCAGGCATGCGCAGATACTCAGGTTCGGGGTCTTGCACCATACCGAGTTCTTCGGCCTGACGCTGGATGCTCTGAGGATTAGTCAGGGCAGAGTAATGTGACTCCAGCCGATGGCCGGCTGAACGACTCTGGTTGATGTCTGCTTGAATCTGTTCAGTCTGCACCATCATCCGCATGGTATCACTGACCAGCCAGATATAGGCAAAAGGCACCGCAATGATGATCGCCATGGCCACAAGGAAAGTTACCAGAGTCGATACCGGAAACCTTGCTGTTTTTACATTGCGTTGCTGCTGGGTCTGCGGTACAACATGTAAATCCGGGCGAGACTGGCGATCAGGAATTGGCGCCTCAGCCGGTAGGCTATTAGTTCGATAGTTATAAGCAGGTTCAGCCATCCGATTCATCCTGTCCGATCATTGCCAGCAAAGTGTCCACGAGCCTTTATAGCGAGCGCCTGCGTATGGCGCGCAGCTTCGCGGAAGCACTCCGCGGATTATCTATTAACTCTTCTGGGCTTGGAGCCACAGGTCTTCGGTTCAACAATTCGAATACCGACTGGTTGTCACATACACAGACCACTGCTTCAGGCGGGCAGGTACAACCGACCGTAGCTGATGCAAAAGCCTGTTTGACAATACGATCCTCCAGGGAGTGATAACTCAATACGACCAAGCGACCATTTGGATTCAACCAACGCAGAGCGGCTTCCATCCCATTTTCCAAAGCATCCAGTTCGCCATTGACGAAAATCCTCAATGCCTGAAAGCTGCGTTTAGCAGGATTACCACCCTTCCGACGTGCCGCAGCCGGGATCGCTGAGCGGATTGTATCCGCCAAATCCAATGTGTCAAGAAAAGGCTGATAGCTGCGACGGGCAACAATAGCCTTAGCGATTCGAGCAGCGAACCGCTCTTCTCCATACTCATGAAGAATCCGGGTGAGGTCTGATTCGTTTAATGTATTAATGACCTCTTGTGCAGTTAAGGTTTGTGTCCCCGGATTCATTCGCATATCCAGTGGCGCTTGTTTCGCATAAGAAAATCCGCGTTCTTGCGTATCGAGTTGATACGAAGACGTGCCCAGGTCGAATAGTATTGCATCGACCCCGGGAAGCGCCAGGTCCAATAACAGCTCATCCAAATCGGCAAAGTTGCCATTTATCAATCGTGTGGATAAGCCCGGTAGTTCTTTGTCCAGGCGATCGCCAGCAGCTTGGATCGCCACTGGATCGCGGTCCATACCGATCAATAAGCCGTCTCGACCCAGATGCCTGCCGAGATATGAACTGTGGCCGCCGCCACCGATCGTGCAGTCCAGGAAGGTCTCACTGGCTTGTATTGCCAGATAAGCTTCAACTTCAGCCAGCATCACAGGAAGATGTCGGTATTCGGCTGTCAAGGTGCCAGTCTCTCGTCTTGCCTGAGGTCAATCCTCGTAAAGCTCGACGCTTGCCAATCTGTCGGCGACCTCTAGGCTCATGATCGACACATGATCGCCCATGCCAACGAATTTGACCTTATCCTCGATCCCTGCATAAACCCGAAGATCGGGAGTGATGCGGATCCGGTAAGAATCATCGACTTTCGCTGGTTCCTTGAAGTTCATCAATCTCAGCATCTTGCGTTGGTGCTCACGTTTGTTAGGCTTGAATCCCTCGTCGGCAGCAAACCAGCTTTCGACCCAAATGGCATAATCGTCTTCGGCATACAGCCGTAGATACGGGTAGTCCGGGTCGTCAGACTTCACAAGCACTAAATCAACTCCAGAAAGCGGCTTGCGGTATTTAGTTGGCAGAGACACACGCCCTTTACTATCTACGGGGTTTTCAGAATTGCCATTCAAGTCTGTGCGCATGTCTTCCACCTCCTCTGCTATGATTGCCGCCTTCTGGAAACTGATAGATGGAATTTTATCCCACTGTTTCCCACAATGCAAGCTAAATTGACTTAATATTGCTATTTCTGCTCGTTATTGTAGATTATTCTGGTGGCAAGTTGTACTGATTATGTTCCTACAGCAGCAACCAGTCGCTTTACCGAGGGTAAAAATGTCAAAAGCCCGCTAGCGGGTTT
>JAITUO010000105.1 GCA_031286245.1 Coriobacteriales bacterium | reverse complement strand
TTAATGATAATCGGTAGTAAATACTGGTAACCAAACCAAACTAATGCACCGACAGCTAAAAGCATCAAAAAACTCAGAAAGACAAAAGTGTTTCTCGTACGGCGGGATTTCTTACTCGGTTTGATTTTAGCGGGCTTCTTCGACGGTTTTCTGTTTTCGAGGTTTGGCAGCTCGGCCAGGTTTTTTGTACCTGTTGGCCGACTGGAGGGCATAGCAACTGGAGTGTCGGTAGGCTGGCTTATTGGTAGCTTGTCATTCGACATATATACTTTTCCTGTCTCCCTCTCCCTCGCTGAAAGTCGCTTGTTGTTTTATTCTGGCCTGTATGTCTTAGGCTGGCTCAGAGCCAGAAGCGGATTAGGTTGATGACGACTACAACGATCGCGATCGCTGCAACGATAAAAACCACCAGTTGGATCTTTGGCATCGGATGTTTCAAATCCTCAATATCAATCTCGTATTGCTTTTTTGAACCAGCAGGTTGGTCGGGGTTGCTGCTAACACTGCTGTCTTCAGGAGTATCGGCTCCGATGATAATCAGTTCGTCAGCAGATTCAAAGTCCTTGGCCTCTGGAGGACTATCTATCACAGATTGCCGGACATATCGAAATTCATTGTTGTCGTTTTCAACCATTGCTCTATTATAGAGCTAGTACAACCAGGAGTGAAAGCTATTTACTACTGTTGCCAAGCTGTGAGCAGCGATTTTGTTGCCTTACTCCATAAAGAGACCTCAGTAACTATTTCTTTCGAGCATCTAATTCACCGGCAAGCTCTGACAGTGTGATTCCACTGCGTGAAAGCGCAACCAGCAGGTGGTAAAAAAGATCAGCAGCTTCATATCGAATGTGATCATGGTCGTCGTCTTTAATCGCCAAGCCTAACTCCAGCGACTCCTCAACCAGCTTTTTAATAATCAAGTCAGTCGGGCCATTCAACAACCGGGCGGTATAGGAGCTCTCACTATCAGCGGTTCGACGAGTCTCGATTATTCCCTGCAGATAAACCAGTGTTTCAGCCAGATCACTCGGCATGACGCCAGCAGTCCGTTCACCCATTGTCGACCTCCCTGAAAAAGCAGCTGCGTTGACCGGTATGACAAGCCGGCCCTTGACTATCCACAAAGACCAACAGACAGTCATCGTCGCAATCCGCACGAATCGCCACGACCTGCTGGAAGTTGCCGCTGGTCGCCCCTTTATGCCAGAGTTCCTGCCGCGAGCGTGACCAGAACCAAGTCTGCCTGGACTCCAGTGTTTTCTGCAAGGCTTCAGCATTCATCCACGCCATCATCAGCACTTCTTTCGTGTCATGCTGTTGAATTATAGTGGGGATAAGACCGTTGTCATCAAACCTGAAGCTCATTAGCAGGTCATCCATCACTGCTCCATTCTCACAGAAATCTTTTGACTGGCCAGGAAATGTTTGACATCGCGAATCGAGATAATGCCAAAATGAAAAACACTGGCGGCTAGAACAGCATCTGCTTCGCCTTCTAAGATACCTTCAGCGAAGTGTTCCAGTTTTCCAGCACCGCCTGAGGCGATGACTGGGATATCTACATGCCGGGCAACTGCCCGGGTCAGGGCCAGGTCATATCCATCTTGAGCTCCATCGGCATCCATCGATGTCAATAGTATCTCGCCTGCTCCATGACGGGTGACGCCGTAAGCCCAATCGAGAACATCGATCCCGGTATCGCTTCTACCACCACTGATCATGCAAGTCCATTTGTCCATGCCTCTTGTAACCCGTTTAGCGTCGATGGCTATGATGATCTTTTGTTGGCCAAAGGTTTGAGCAGCCTCCAAAACTAATTGTGGATTCCGGATTGCTGCAGAATTGATGGAGATTTTATCTGCTCCTGACGTAAGTATCTGGCCGATATCATCAACTGATGACATGCCACCGCCAACAACAAAAGGAATTTTGCATTGCTCAGAGATTGCTGTTGCCATGTTAATGACTGTCGGTCGGGACTCAACAGAGGCAGCGATGTCTAATAATACCAACTCGTCAGCGCCTGCTGATAAGTAGGCTTCAGCCATTTCGACAGGGTCTCCAGCATCAACCAAGTCGACAAACTGTATGCCTTTGACTATTCTGCCGTCTTTGAAGTCGAGACAGGGAATCACTCGCCGGTAGGGTAAGCGGCCGATGACCATCACGCGACCGCCTTCAAAACAGCTAAAGCCTCACGGATTGTGAAGTTCTTCTCATACAGTGCTCGACCAGCTATGACTGCCTCAACACTATCTGCGATCGACATTACGGCATGCAGATCGTCAAGTGATGCTACTCCTCCCGAAACAATCACTGGTTTGTTTACTGCCTCCGCCATCTGGCGATAGGCCTCGATATCGATCCCGGTCTGCAAGCCATCACGGTTGATATCGGTGTACAGAAAATGGCAGATACCGAGTTCAGCTAACTCCCTGGCCAGGTCAAGGGCATTGATTCCACTGGTTTTTTGCCATCCATCGATCGCAACTTTGCCATTCCGGGCGTCGATGGCAGCACAGATCAGATCGCCATAACTGTCTACTGCTGACTTTACCAATGCTTTGTCAGCTATCAGACTGGTGCCCAGAATCACGCGAGCGGCTCCAGCTTGAGCCAGCTGTTCGACTGCTTGCAAGCTGCGTATTCCGCCACCGGTTTGTACAGGCAGTCCACTCTCGGCAATAATCCTGATTATCAGATCACGGTTGCCAGACTCTGCGCCACGAGCAGCATCAAGGTCGACAACATGCAACCAATCGGCGCCTTCTCTGGCAAAAGCTTCAGCTTGGGCTAATGGGTCATCGTGGTAGACAGTTACCTTTTGATAATCACCACGCGACAGGCGGACAACCTTGCCACCTAACAGGTCGATTGCCGGGTAGAGTCGGACTGTGGCTGATAAGCGGTCAGAGGTCGAAGCAGTCGCCATCTCAGAGGCCAAAGCAGTCGCCATCTCAGAGGTCGAAGCAGTCGTCATCTCAGATGCTACCTTTCGTTGAAGGAATACTCCCAGCCCGTCTTAAGTCAATGCAGACAGCCATCGCTAACGCCCGTGCCACGGCTTTCGCTGCTGCCTCGATGATGTGGTGGCTGTTTAATCCTGATAGGGAACGGACATGAAGAGTCATACCGGCGTTGGAAGCCAAAGCAATCAGGAATTCTTTAAACAATGTCGTATCAAAATTGCCGATAAACTCAATTGGCAACTCGACTTGCCAATGCAACTGACCGCGGCCGCTGATATCGACTGCTGCCAGCACCAAAGCTTCGTCCATCGGGATCAAGGCTTCACCAAAGCGCATGATACCCCGCTTGTCTCCCAAAGCTTGATTAACAGCATCGCCTAACACTATCCCAACATCTTCTACTGTATGGTGGGCATCTACTGCCAGGTCACCGACAGCGTTGACTGTCAGATCAAACAACCCATGTCGAGAAAAAGCATCCAGCATATGATCGAAGAAGGCGATGCCGGTATTGATGTCTGCAAGACCTTGTCCATCAAGGTCGATTATCAGCCTGATATCGGTTTCATTGGTTTTGCGTGAGAGCTCGGCCTTGCGCATATTAACTCCTTAATCATCTTCTTCTTCAAATCGTAACTCGACAGCCCGCCCGTGGGCCCAGAAGCCTTCGGCCTTGGCCAGAGCCAGGATATATGGAGCGTCATTACTGAGAGCCGCATACGAATAGCTGACCACGCTGGTGCGCTTTACGAAATCATCAACCGACAGCGGGCTCTCCCAACGAGCTGTACTATTGGTCGGCAGCGTGTGGTTCGGTCCTGCTGTATAGTCACCAACACTTTGTGGTGTCCAGGGCCCCAGGAAAACTGCACCGACATTTTCGATCAAGCCGAGCAGCTCAAGAGGTTGATCCATGTGGATCTCCAGATGTTCTGGAGCTATGTCGTTGACTGCGGAGATTGCAGTTGGCAGGTCGTCACAAACCAGCACCAGGCAATTGTTATCAATCGACTGTTTAGTTATCTCCTGACGCGACGAAAAAGCCAGATGGTGCTCTATCCGTTCGATCACTTCATCAACCAAAGCTTCATCAGTGGTGATTAAGAAAGTACAGGCGTCTGGGTCATGCTCAGCCTGGGCCAGCAAGTCGATCGCCACCAGCGAAGCATCTGAACTCTCGTCAGCCAAGATGGCCACTTCGGAAGGACCGGCAATCATGTCGATACCAACATCACCGGAAACCAGACGTTTGGCGGCGGCGACATAGGCATTGCCAGGGCCAAAGATCTTATCCACAGGATCAATACTCTCTGTGCCATATGCCAATGCAGCAATCGCCTGGGCTCCTCCGACTGCATAGATCTCAGTTATTCCCGCCAGCTTGGCAGCTGCCAGAATACCTTTATCGATACTACCGTCTGCTTTTGGCGGAGTCACCATGATGATCCGCTTGACTCCAGCTACTTGGGCAGGTAAAGCGTTCATCAGCACTGTTGATGGATACGGAGCACGACCGCCAGGCACATATATGCCGACAGATTTGAGTGCTGTCAGTTTACTGCCGAGCATAGCTCCGTCGGGACGAGTGACGAACCAGCTTTGCGTTTTCTGCCGTTCATGAAAATCGCGGATCGCATTGGCAGCATACTCGAGAGCGTCTCGCAGGTTAGCATCAATGTCTCGCCAGGCTTTCTCAATCTCCAATGGGCTGACTTCCAGAGACTTTCGCTCGGCTTTGTCGAATTGCTTGGTATAGTTGACTAAAGCTGCGTCGCCTGCTTGCCTGACAGTCTTGATGATGTCTGCTGCCACAGCATTAGCCTCACTGCTACTGAACGGCTCGCGACCAAGCGTCTCGGCTGTCAGGCGCTCACCTGCATCTAGATAATCAACTCTCATGGTTATTCCTTTCCAACAATCTGGATAAACTCATCGGCCAGCCTGCGCACACGCGGATCTACCCGCACACTGGCTGGATTGGCAATGAAACGAGCGGTCGAAGCGAGTACTTCGTCGACAATTACCAGGTTATTCTCCCGCAGAGTAGTGCCGGTGGCTGTGATATCCACAACCCGGTCAGCCATGCCCACCAAAGGAGCAAGCTCGATATTACCACGCATTTTAATGATCTCAACCTGAACACCCATTTTATTGTAATACTCAGTGGCAATTCGTGGGTACTTACTCGCTACTTTCAACACTCCACTGCGCTGGTAGCGTTGTTCAACCTGTTCATGCGTACCAGCACGTTCAGCAACGATGAAGCGGCAGGGCCCGAACTTGAGATCGGCCAGTTCGACGACATCAAGATCAGCCTCTAGAAGTGAGTCTTTGCCACAGATCGCACAGTCTACTCCTCCATGCGCTACAAAAACCGGCACATCGGAAGGCCGGAGTATGTAGATTTCGGTATCCAATGTGGAGAAGACCAGTTGACGACCGGGGTCGACTAACTCTGTGATATCCAGACCGGCATTTGCCAACAGGTTGATGCTATCCAGGTAGAGCATTCCTTTGGGGATGGCGATCCGCAATGGGCTGGATTTGGATTGGTTGTTGGATTGAAAGACAGCCATCATGCCTCCGTTTCATACAAGACGACTGATCGGCCAAGAGCACGTTGCTTTTGAGCTTGACGAAAACCTTCAATCGGAGTTTCTGGGTCAATGTATATCTGCTCAATTTGGCTGCCTGTATTGTTTTCTGGGTAGAGTTGTTCGGTCTTGAAGAGAGTGGCAATGACACGTTCTAGAAAAATCGCGAATCCAATGGCAGGAGCAGGAGCTCCGAACTGTGCCAAAGTCTGATCGTAGCGACCGCCACTCGCTAATGTGTAACCGGCTCCCGGTGCGAATGCCGCAAACATCAACCCGGTGTAGTAGTCAAAAGATCCCATCAGGCTGAAATCTATCAACCAGTCTACATCCGGACGTAACTCTTTGATTAAGCTGAAGGTTTTCTCCAAACGATCTAAACCTGCTGTCAGGCGTTTGATATCGGAATCACCACTGGCACCGTTAGTCTTCAGGCTTAAGATCAGCTGACGACATGTGGCGATCGCTTCTGCTGATCCCTGTGTCCGGGCCAAAGCGCTGATAGCCTGGCTATAACGTTTGTCGATTTTTGGGTCTTCCATCAACGTATCTATTCCGACCAAATCGCTTTTATGCCAGGCAGTCAGCACTGCCTGCCGCCAGTTGTTGTCGACCGTGGCACTGTTTTCACAGGCATCGAGGATAGCCTGGAGAAAACTGACTGTACACAAAGCAATGGTGTAGTCTTTGATTCCGGCTGCATCGATAGCCTCAGCCAGTATTAATAGTATTTCTGCATCGGTGGCTAATGAAGAAGGCCCGATACACTCCACGCCCACGTGGGTCAGGGCACGAGCTTGTGTCTCAAATGCTCGTTCCTCGCGAAAAACTGTCTGTTTATATCGTAACCGTAAAGCTTCGTTGGCTGTCGGAGCCCCGATCCTGGTACCAACCAGACGGGCAATCGGTAATGTTACATCAGGACGCATGACCAACAGCTCGCCGTCCGAGTCAAAGAGTTTAAATGTCGTGCTATTGGCAAACCCAAATGACTCGAAAGCCGATACCATTTCCAGAGTCGGGGTTTCTACTGGTAGATATCCCCAGAGTGCGAAAACATCCTGGATGCTGGTGACTGTAGACTCACGTATCTGAGCCTCAGCTGGGAGAATATCTCGAAAACCACGTGGTGTGCGAGCGTTCATGCTTCGACCTTTCTGTTGTCGTTCCTGTAGTGTAATTGTTGTCGTTCCTGTCACTTCCAGCGCAATTGTTGTTGTTTCTGTAGCGCAAGTGTTGTCGTTCCTGTCACTTCCAGCGCAATTGTTGTCGTTCCTGCTACGCAATTGTTAACGTTCCTGCTACGCAATTGTTGTCTTTCTGCCACTCCATCACACTACTGTGCTGTAGTGTTAAAACACGATTTGTCACTTTATCACACTACTGTGTGAAAGTGTTGTAGGATTCCGGAGTTTTCTTTTTCTTGTGTTGGCGTTATGTTACTGACAAGGTGAGTTCACTCCTTTATTGCACTCACATAATTGTTTCGGCTTTGTGAAGACAAATATAAAGCATGGATAACTCAATCAGTCGAGGTGGCGGAGCCACCGAGAAGCGCAAGCCTTTGGGCTTGCGCGTCATTCATTATTAGCTGTGTCTAGTTCTATCATGCTTGCTTAGCATGTAAGAGCGCCAAGCAACCAGTATTTCATCGATTTTGGCTCTGCAGTTTGATTTCTACGCTTCTGTATAGCCTATAAATTAGCAATCCTGGGAATTTCGGAGTTTCTACCGTAAAATCGCCCTCGTGTATGGCTGTTTGGCCAAAATTGCGAGATTTGGTTTTCTCCACAATTTAAAAGTGCTGGTAGATAAGTTGTGTCAAAATTCTATTTGTGTGAAAGCGATAGAGAACTATACATGAGAGCCGATTTCCGGCAAAATCTTCGAAATTCCCAGGAAATGCCTATCATTTCTACTATTCCCGTCATAGGCAGACTGGTAGCAGGTTATATACTGAGTTTTTCACTCTCGCGCCAGACAGCCAGGGCTTGATAAATGATACCTGGTGCGAATCCCCTGGCTGTTAGAAAGCGGTTGCGCCCAGTGTAACCATCGCGAGCTCTTCCCCGGTAATGTGTCAAAGCGTCCATGGCACGCGCTAGCTCGCTGCTGGCGTCTAAGTACTCACCTAAAAGCTCCTGGTAGTCTTCAGCATCGATACCGAATCCAGCCAGTGAATGGATGATCCGTGGAACACCCCAGCCCTGGTTGAGTTTACTTTCGACATACAGGCGGCAGAAACGTGCGTCGTCGACTACGCCAGAAGCAACCAAGCGGTTGATTATGAATTCAGTGACTTCTACATCGATACCGGCACTTAACAAACGCTTACGCAACTCCCCGGAAGAACGTTCGCGACAGGCTAATAAACGCAGGCATTTATCCTCTGCTGCTTTAATTTGAATTTCCTGGCTAGATATCGTCTTGACCAGAGCTTCCTGGCTAGACGCAGCTTTTACCTGTGCGTCCAAGCTCATCTCCGGCCACCAATCCCCCGCCGTTGCCATCGATTCAGATCTCTGGAGTCTCAGCGATATAGTCCTCTTCGGTGTTTTCGGATACATGGACAGATACCGGATGCATGCTTAAACGTTCGCGCAAGAGCCGTTCGATTTCATCGCGTAGATTTGGAGTTGTGCGCAATAAATCCTTGGCAGCCTCACGACCTTGGCCGAGTCGCTCGTCGCCATAGGTATACCAGGCTCCGGATTTGGTGACCAGACCTTCCTCTACTCCCAGGTCAATGATGCAGCCCTCCTTGGAGATACCTTCACCATACATCAGGTCAAATTCTGCTTGACGGAACGGCGGAGCGACCTTGTTTTTCACTACTTTGGCGCGTACTCGATTGCCGACGATATCGGTGCCATGCTTGATGGTATCGAACTTGCGAATATCGATCCGGATCGTTGAGAAAAACTTCAACGCCCTGCCGCCGGTGGTTGTTTCAGGACTGCCGAACATCACACCGATCTTCTCCCGTAGCTGATTGATGAAGATACATGTGGTATTGGAACGAGACAGCGACCCGGCAAGCTTGCGCAGGGCCTGGCTCATCAGCCGGGCTTGTAAGCCGATGTTGGAGTCGCCGATCTCACCTTCGATCTCAGCCCGTGGCACTAATGCAGCAACGGAGTCGATGACGATGGCATCGATCGCCCCGGATCGCACCAGCATGTCGCAGATCTCCAGAGCCTGCTCGCCAGTGTCAGGTTGTGAAATCAACACCTCATCGATGTCCACTCCCAGGCGGGCTGCATAACTGGGATCCAAGGCATGCTCGGCGTCGATGAATGCCACGATGCCACCAAGAGCCTGAGCCTCGGCCAGGATCTGCAAAGCCAGAGTGGTCTTACCACTGGACTCCGGCCCAAAAATCTCTACGATCCGCCCCCGCGGGACTCCACCGATTCCTAAAGCAGCATCCAACGAAAGCGACCCCGTAGGAATGACCTCGATATCAAACCCCGGGCCACCTTCTCCATATCGCATTATTGAGCCTTTGCCAAACCGCTTCTCGATCTGGTCGGTGGCGAATTCCAAAGCTTTGACCTTATCACTATCCACTGCTGCTCCATCCCTCAGGTTATTATCACTTATAGTATAGCGAACATATGTTCGGAGTCAATCCCTAAACCGCTAATTCCGCACTAAACCAGACCGTGGATACCCTTCGGTAGCTGGTCTGTCTGTGAGAAGTATATACCAGTATCAGCTGCAGACATGAAATGCCTGTCGTCAGAGTCTTAATAAAAGCTGAGCGAGGTTTCTCAAAAGTCTGAAAGGCTTTCGAGATAAACCTGCTGATTATTGAACAGACTCATCTGTGGATAAACCCGGGCCCTCTGCAGCAGTCAACACCTCGTAAAGCATAATCAATGCCGCCCGGACAGCTTGTTCTCTGATTTCGGATCGGGTGCCAGCGAAATGCTCACAGCGCGTAATTGTAGCTTCCGAATCTGCGACCGCAAACCAGACTGTGCCGACTGGTTTTTCGTCTGATCCACCATCTGGGCCGGCAATCCCACTGGTAGCTACCGCAAGGTCGACTGCCAACCGGGCACGGCAACCTTCAGCCATTTGAATCACGCAAGGCTCACTGACGGCACCATCCTGTTCAAGTGTCGCAGTAGATATTCCCAAAAGGCCTTGTTTGATTTCATTTGCATAACTGACAACCGAACCAGAAAATACTTCCGATGATCCGGGAATCTCAGTCAGAGCTCCCGCCACTAATCCACCAGTACAAGACTCTGCAGTAGCAATCGTCTGGTGTTGATTTTTAGCCAGTTCCAATACTTGTGCACTTATTGCTCTGATCGTCGCATCGTCATGTGTGAGGTCAAGCTCAGACCTGGACTTACGCAGCCAACGACCTTTGCGCTCAAAGCCTAAGACATCAGCAGAATTCATGATGTAGTCAACCAACGAGGCAACAGTGATGATGATAGTGATCGACATGATGAACCAGGCTAAAGCATTTAAGTACCAAGCCACGTTGAATCCGAGCCAGAGCCCTCCAATCATTGCCAATGAGTCCTTGAGGATAAAAGTCACAACAGCAATGATCTGAAATATCGTTTTGATTTTACCCAACCTACTGGCTGCGATGACTTTGCCGTCGGCAACTGCCACCATCCTCAGACCAGAGACCAAAAACTCTCGACCAAGGATCACCAGGGCGATCCAAGCTGGCAAGACACCCAATTCGATTAAAGCCAGCAAAGCGGCAGCGACCAGGATTTTATCCGCCAAAGGATCTAAGAGCTTGCCGAAAGTCGTAACTTCACCGCGAGATCGCGCCAGATAACCATCCAGACCATCGGTGGCAGCCAGCAGGATAAAGACAGCAGCAGCCGACCAAGGTTTAAGGTAGGCTGCCAGAGTCGGCTCGGGCATCCAGCTGGCCCAGGGAGCAAGCATGATGATAATAAAAGCCGGTATCAAAAGGATGCGGGCGATAGTGACCAGGTTGGCGGCAGTGTAAATCTTAGGCTGAGTTTTTTCGTTATTCATCTGGCACCTCCCTCCGGTCTATCCTCAGATGTATAGATCAGCTCACCATCCAAGTCATAACAAAGGCTGTCGGATATTCTAGCAGCTACCAGCTCACCCGGGCTGCCCTGACTCAGGCGGACAATACCATCTACTTCAGGCGCCTGACCCTGGGTCCGTCCAATCGGACGGCCATCCTCATACTCGGTCACTAAGACCGATAGTGTCTGACCGATACGTGCTGCCACACGCTGATGGCCAATTGCATCAGCCAGGTCTCGCAGACGCTGTGCCCGTGCCAGTCGAGTCCGGCGTGGCACCTGGTCAGTCCGTTCTCCAGCTAGAGTACCTTCTTCTTGAGAATAGGCAAAAACTCCAATATAGTCAAATTGCGCAGCGGTGACAAAACGCTCCAGTTCAAGAGCTTCTGCCCTGGTCTCGCCCGGAAAGCCAGCTATTAAAGTCGTACGGAGAGTGACATCAGGCATCTTGTCACGGATCTTTTTTGTAAGGAGAAGGAACTCGTCCCCACTACCGCTACGGTTCATATTCTGGAGTACCTTTTGATTAGCATGCTGTAGCGGAATGTCCAGGTATTTACAGATATTGGCATGTTCAGCCATGACGTTTAACAATTTATCAGTCACCCCGGACGGCTCCAGGTACATCATCCGTAACCAGACATCTGGGTACCGCTCAGCCAGAAGTGACAGCAGTTCTGGTAAACCTAGCTCGCCATCATGCCAAAGCCCGGTATCCTGGGCGATTAACACCAGTTCGCGCGCTCCATTTGCTATCAACTCATCTGACTCTGCCAATAGTACGTCAATAGGATAGCTGGTATACGGACCGCGGATCTTGGGAATAGTACAAAAAGAGCAGTGCCGGCTGCATCCTTCAGCGATTTTCAGATACGCCCAGGGGTTTTGAGCAGCAGGCAGGCGGAGACGAGATGACTGTTGTGTCTTGTGCATGGTGGTAGTAGGTGCAGCCTCGATGGTGTACCCATCAAACAACCCAGCGATTATTTTCGCAATCCCAGCTTCATCACCAACCGGCACAAAGGCTACTACTTCTGGTAAATTACCATCCAGGTTGTCAGCGTATCGGGAAGGCAGGCAACCGGCTACCACCAGTTTACATTGTCCATTTATGACCTCAGGCAACTCAGCTGCCTCCAGGATCGCAGCAATTGATTCTTCGGTCGCTTCAGTGATAAACGCACAAGTGTTGATTACCAGGCAGTCAGCCAGCCCGGGCTTATCCACAAAATCAAACCCACTGGCAGCTAAGGCTGCCCGCATTTTGTCAGAATCTACTTCGTTTTTTGCGCAGCCCAGAGTCACAAACGCCACGCGTAAAGGTTTGCTATGTATCATAGTCACGATAGCCTAAAGGCAGCTCTCATCGGTAGTTGATGTACTGCAAAGGCTGGCCGTAGTCCTGTTCTTTCAAGAAAGCGATGACTTCTTGCAGCTCGTCGCGAGAGTTGGAGAAGACCCGTAGCTTGTCGCCTTCGACCTGGACACGGATTTTTTTCAACTTTTGGTCGCGGATGTTTTTGCTGATCTTGGTCGCCAGGTCCTTAGAAATGCCTTCGATGATTTCGCCTCGGTAGCGTACGTTCATTCCACTGGCTTCTTCTGGAGCAGACCAGTGTACAGCCTGGAGTTCGACTTTACGCTGGATCAACTTGGTGTTCAAGACGTCTATCACCTGTTTAGCGACAAAGTCACTGGGGGCCAGTAAGACGAACCGCTTGTTGCCTTTATCGAATTCCAGACTGGCCTTGCTTCCCTTGAGGTCGTAGCGCTGGGCCAATTCCTTTTTTGTCTGTTGGTAGGCATTGTCCACTTCTTGCATATTGACTTCCGAAACAACGTCGAAACTCTCATCTTTGGCCATGACTTGTGCTCCTGTCTCCTTTTATCAGTTACTCGTTATAAGCGGCCATTTCTATGCAAGTTTTGCATTTTGCATGCCGCGGTAAGTTTATTCTATGACTGGGCCGCCTTGGCCGACAGGTTTAACGGGGCCGGCTTGGCCGACGGGGCCGCCTTGATTGTCTGGATTTTCAGGGTTGCCTTGTTGGTCATCGACTGGCGGATTGGTTGTCTTGTCGTTAATCGGTTTTTGAATGACTTCCATCTCGACAGACCCGATGCCTTGATCAGTGATATCCAGCTCTTGGATCACCGAGTTACGCTTGACAGTCGTATTGCTAGGCTGGCCGGTTTCAACCCGGCAGTTAATGTTTACACTGTAATACTTGGTTTCTGTCAGTACGTCAGCGAAAACCGTCGAGCCATCGACCGTTATCGACACCCATGGAGCCTCGCCGGGAGCTGGTTCGACTACCAGCTCGAAGGGACCATAATCTGGGCCGATTGGGGTATTGTCGATACCACCAGGGTTAGTTAATAGACTATCGATCAGATTGTCGGCATCACTGAATACCGATTGTCCACCGGATTGAATGGGGATAATTGCCTGGTTATCGCGTCCACAGGCATTTGCCACCACAGCCCAGATCACCAATAAACCGACCAGGATCACAACCAGAAGTACCAGCGGCAATGGAGTTGAAGCCATCAAGCGCTGGACTGTCTGACCGATGTCGGCTTTTTGTGGTTGGTTCTGTCGGATCGCTGTTGCAGTGTCTGAGGCAGTGTTGTTGCGGCTGCCTTGGAATGGTCGACGACGGGCAGCGTTTTTAGCCGATCGTTGAGTCTTGGGAGAGCGTGAGTCGTAACCGCCATGCAGCTCATAACCACCACGTGGATCAATACCTCCACGCAACTCGGTATGTGGTGTCGGCTTGTCCCATATCGAACGCACGCCCTGGCCCTGACCCTGATCGATAGGTTGTTCGCGAGTACGCTTGCTGTTGGCAGGTGGGGTCGGGGTCGCGACTGTATTTGGAACACTGCGCTGTTCGATTGGAATCTTTTGTCGGACTCCTCGCCGCGCAGCTTCAGCATTTTCAAAATCACGGTAGTTCTTTAAGAAGAGCTCAGTGACTGCTGCGGAATCCAGTCCCAGATAGCGTGAATATGCACTGACCATATTTCGAGAATGCCCTTTTAAGGGCATAGCAAAATAATCCTCCCGTTCCAAGGATGCCAAAATAGCAGGTCTGATGCGTAAGACATTCGAGACCTGTTCGAGAGAGAGACCTCTATGTGTGCGAGCTTCAGCGAGAATGGCGCCGAAAGTCTCTGCCATTGCAGCTCCTTTGCATATTATGCTCTATGATAGCGTACTTCTCTTTACTGGCGGTATCAAAGACTCAGGTGTTGCCTAATCGCCAATAGCAGTGACAGTGCGATTTACTTAATAATTCGACCTGGTTTTCTCCACATGAAAAAACTGAGCGAGCAGGAGCTGTTTTAACGATCTGCGGCTTCCAACGCGCGGATTGATTCCAACTCGAGAATATCACTGACCAAAACTTCACGGGGTTTGCTGCCATTAGCCGAACCGACAATGCCTTTTTGCTCCAGGTTGTCCATGATCCGCCCGGCGCGGGCATAACCAACTTTCAGGCGGCGCTGCAAAGTCGAAGTTGACCCCATTTGGGTACTGACAACGATGTCTGCCGCCTCCCAGACCAAAGGATCGTCACTGTCTACTCCCTCGTAGAGGCTGCCGACGTGATAAGACGATAACCCACCGACAGCAGTAGCCAGGATTTCCTCGTGGTAATGAGGTTGCCCTTGGGCCTTCCAAAAACTGGTGATTTCATTGATCTCGGTCTCGGTCACAAAACAGCCTTGGATACGGACAGGTTTTCCGTACTCCGGTTTGGAGAAGAGCAGGTCGCCGTTGCCCAGCAAGGCTTCAGCTCCATTGGAGTCAAGGATGACCCGCGAGTCAATGCCACTGCCAACGTTGAAGGCAATCCGGTTGACGATATTGGCCTTGATGACTCCAGTGATGACATTGGTCGACGGCCTCTGGGTAGCGATGATCAGATGCAGCCCAGCCGCCCGGGCTAATTGTGAGAGCCGGGTCACAGAGGATTCTACGTCCTTGCCGGCCACAATCATCAAATCTGCCAACTCGTCGATCACTATGACAATCAGAGGCAGCTCTTCAGGAAGGTCGTCGGGTAGTTCTAATTCAATGTTGATTGGCTTGGCGGAGAGGTTTGTTTGCGTAGATTGGTCTGCCATAACTTTGCTTGTGGATGAAACCGGGAGCACGGTTGTTGGTTGATCGGTGATTGAATATGGCTGGTCGGAGGCAGTGAATAACTGCTCGTCTGGTTCATCGAGCTCGAACAGTCCACTCATGACGCCTTCGCCATAGGCGGAGTAGTTGGCTGGGGAGGTTTGGGTAGCGGACTCGGCCTCGGCTTCGGCGGCTTGGGCTTCGGCGGTGGCAATCAACGCAGCAGCGGCTGCGGCTGCGGCTTCTGCTTGGGCGGTTGCGGCGGCTGCTTCAGCTTCTCGCGCCAAGCGTTCGGCTTCGCGGGCTGCGGTCTTCTCCGCCTTCTTAATAGCCTGTTCACGGGTCTGGCGTACTTGATCGTTGTATGTAGCGACGTTCTTAACGCCGGCATCCATGAAGAGCTTCAAGCGACGTTCCATCTCAATGACACTCCAGGCCAGAGCTGACGCAGCTTTGGCAGCATCGGTGACCACGGGAACATAAAGGTGTGGGATGTCGTTGTAACGGGTCAGCTCGACCATTTTCGGGTCGATCAGGATCATCCGCACTTCGGCAGGAGTAGTACGCATTAACATACTCATGATCATGGAGTTGATTGCGACCGATTTACCCGACCCTGTGGTACCACCTATTAGCAGGTGCGGCATGCCAGATAAATTGGCAACGATGTTTGAACCTTCGACATCTTTACCAATTGCCAATTGCAAGGCACCACTAGGCGAAGCAGGCAGCACATCGCCGAGTAAAACCAGTGATCGCTCGGCATTGGGTACTTCGACCCCAACCAGAGAGGTGCCAGGAATCGGAGAGAAGATACGGACAGAGCTGGCAGCCAGGGCAAGTGCGATATCGTCAGACAGCGAAGTTATGCGCGCTACCCGCACGCCTTCACCAAGTGCCAGTTTATATAGAGTAACGGTCGGACCGGCTGTCCAGCCGACCACTTGGGCGTCAACTTGGAACTGTTGTAATGTCTCCTGCAACTCTGCGGCTACCGCGCGTAGTTCAGCATCAGCTGCACGGGATGCTCCGCGCGCCCGGGAAGTTTTTAGTTGCGCCAGGTTGGGCAACTGATAATCCGGCATTTCCTGTGTATGGCTCTTACCAGTTGGTTTGCTGGATCCGTTAGCTGCGGTTGCGGTTGAAGCTTGACTGCCGCTGCTGCTGGCGACGCTACCGATGCCGCTGGCGCCGCCGCCGTTGTTGTTGTCGCCGCCGATACCGACACCGCCAGCAACTTGCTGGCCTCTTCCGGCAATTCGTTGCGTCACTCCAAACACTGTGCCTTCAGTAGGTTCGCCGGCCTCTCCTATCCAGCCTTCCTCGTCTGAGAAGAATTCGTCATCGGTGAAGTCTGTCCAGGGTCTGGCACCAGATTGCGCTTGGGTACCAAACTCACCCTGAATGCCAGAGGCTTGAACACCAAACCTGGCCTGGTCTTCTCCCGTTGTTCCAGCAGTTGGTGATAGCATGCCGCCTTTGCGAGCGCCACCTTCTTGACCGAAGCTTTTCTTGCGCCTCCAACCAAACAACCTGCGTTTTTCGGCAGGCGCCTGGTTTTCTCCCAAATCATAGGCACTGACTGTGGACTCTGGTTCTTCATAAACGCGCCAGAACAATCTATTCAACCATTCAGCCAGAGAGACCAATGAGAATCCGATCAACACGGCACCAATAACCACTGCTCCGATACTGATTACCATTGCAATGGCGTAACCAACCAGTGTCAGGCATACCCAGGCAACAGCACCTCCCAGATAGCCGCCATATCTGACCAGGTTCTCCGGGATGAAGATTCTTATCGGATCGGCTGCAGCTCCCGTGGTGTTCAGCGAAACAATAGTCAAAGCTGCGACAAAAATGATCAACACGCCAAGGATCAACCGTATGCGCGAAGCAGCCAGTTGCCTACGTAGGAAAAAACTGATTCCCCAGGCTGCCAAAAGAAACGGCAAGGCCAGCGCACCTACTCCAAAAAGCATTCGACAACCTGTCGATACTATCTGTGTGACCCAGGCGTTTCCTGGTGCGATCACGGCGATGAACAACGCAATCGCCATGACCACCAATATGATCCCAAAAACTTCCGAGCGTATTTGTGGGCCGAGAATCGGTTGCTTGCCTGCAGCCTGCTTACCCACTGCCTGTCTACTGGCCGCTGGCCTGCTGGCTGCTGCCCTGCTCGATGAGCTGGTTTTGCCTGACTTGCCAGAAGTCGTTCGTTTGGATTTACCTTTACCGGTATTGCTACTACCGGTATTGCCGGAACCACCGGACTTTTTCGCGCTCAAGATACCTCCTGCTGTGATAATGCCATATTTGGAGTCCTTTGCAGCATATTGTACCTGATTACACTCATACTATGAAGTCTCACTAATGTGGATAAACCTGCTGGCGTACCGCTCGAAACCGAAGTGGAAAGCTATTAACGCAAACAATTGGACACGAGTATTCGATAGAATCGATTTCTGTCAATATCCAGGCCAAATCCTGAGAATTTGTGAGTTTCTGGCCAAAACTCGCCCCTATGTATAGTTCTCTATTGATTTCACACCTATAGAATTTTGGCTCGACTCATCTACCAGCAGGTTTAAATTGTGGAGAAAACCGAATCCCACAAAACAGGCCAAACAGCCATACATGAGGGCCTTTTTTGGCCAAAAACTCCGAAATTCTCAGGATTTGACCTACTTTATAAGCTATACAGCCACTCGCAGAGTTCCAGCCAGTTCGCCCAGCCCACTCTCGAAGTCCACACCATATTTCGGATCAGTGCCAGCAGTATGAGTGCGTTTGATTGAAGCCACTGTAAAGTCACAGGCGATCTTGATAGCCTGGGCTAGTGGTTTTCCATTGACAATCGCCGCTGTCAGAGTACTGGAATAGATATCGCCGGTGCCATGGTAGTAACCATCAATCAACTCTGTGAAGTAATAAGCTGTGCTGTCAGTTTCCCGTAAATAGGCTGCAGCACCAATCCGTCCATGCTCAAAACTCACACCAGTCAACACAACTTGAGCCGGACCAAGGCCAGACAAAGCCCGCAGGCAATCCTCTATATAAGTCTGATCATAGGACTCTCCCGGATACTCCCACTCCAACATCAATGCCGCCTCGGTGAGATTGGGTACGACCAGGTCAGCCATAGCGCAAAGATCGCGCATACCCAAGGCAAAGTCGTTGTCAAAAGCTGGATACAACAATCCGTTATCAGCCATCGCCGGATCAACAATGATCAAACTGCCTTTGGCTTTAAAAGCTTGAAAGATGTCGGCGATCAGTTTTTGTTGGCGATCACTGCCCAGATATCCGGTATAGACAGCCTCGGCTTGAATGTCCAGGCTCTGCCAATGATCAATAATCGGATTGATGTCATCAGTCAAATCCCTGAAGGTATAATTCTCAAAGCCGCCGGTATGTGTGGATAAGATCGCTGTCGGTAAGATTGATGTCTCAATTCCGGCTGCTGAGATGATCGGTAGTGCGACTGTCAGAGAACAGCGCCCGATACATGAGATGTCTTGAATTGTTATCACTCTTTTTTGCATACGTGCTCCCCTGTCGCCTCAGTTTATATTCTACATACTGGCCGATGGTCGCTGATGCGCCCATCGGCCAGTAGTCAATAATACCGGATCCTGTTCAGTCCTGATCCTCAAGTTTTCTCGCTTCTGCCTCTGCTTCCTCAGCTCTTCTTTTTTCCACCAACTCAGCAGCCGTTTCGCGTAACAGGTACTTCTTTACTTTCTTGCTGAGTGTCTCTGGGTACTCATCCACAAAGAATACATAACGTGGAGCTTTGTAGCGGGCCATTTTCTGGATCACTGCTTCACGAATGCCAGTCTCTGTCAGCTCAAAACCTTCACGGGTTTTAACAAAAGCTACCACAATCTCACCGTAATGGTCATCGGGCGCACCGACTACTTGAGCATCCAAAACACCGGGCACCTGGAGCAAAAAGTTCTCTATCTCCAGCGGATAGATATTCTCCCCACCTCTAATAATCATATCCTTGATCCGGCCAGTGACAATGTAATAACCGTTTTCGTCATAGATGCCCAAGTCGCCGGAATGCAGGTAACCTTCAGAGTCGATGGTCTCTTTGGTGGCTTCAGGCATTTTATAGTAGCCTTTCATCACATTGTAGCCCTTGACACAAAGCTCGCCGACCTCACCCGGACCACAGAGTTCTTTGGTAGTCGGGTCAATCAGACGGACACTGACTGCGTCGTGCGGACGACCGACTGTGTTGATGCGGTACTCTAACGGATCATCCCAGGCAGTCTGGATGTAGACCGGCGAAGCCTCCGTCAGGCCGTAGCAATTGGTCATCTCAGTCATGTTCATCAGTTCCATAGCTTCGCGGATGACCTCTGGCGGTACAGCAGCACCAGCGATGATCCCAGTACGCAGACTGGATAAGTCAAACTCCTTGAAACGAGGATGATTGAGCACTGAAATGAACATAGTGGGGACGCCGTAATTGGCTGTCGCATGCTCACTTTCGATAGCCTGTAGTACCTGTAAAGCATCGAATTCCTCAACCATCACCAGTGTGGCACGGTGTGTCAATATCGCCATGACTCCCAGAACACAACCGAAACAATGGAACAGCGGCACTGGGATGACAACACGGTCAATGGCTGACAAGCGCTGACGTTCGCCGATAAAGAATCCATTATTTAAGATGTTTCTATGTGTCAGCATCACGCCTTTCGGAAAGCCAGTTGTGCCTGAAGTGTATTGCATGTTGATGACATCGTTATTTGTCAGATCGACCCTGATATCTTCGAGTAGTTGATCATCAAGGTGCGACCCTAAAAGTATCAACTCTGGTGCTGAATAGAAACCGCGATGCTTTTCCGGCCCTAAGAACAGCAAGTTTTTCAGGTAGGGGTATTGAGCGGTTTCCAAATGGCCGCGTTCATAGAGCTTAGCCTCGGGGATCAGCTCGCGAATGATCTTCACGTAATCGACATCACGCCAGGCATCAATGATACACAGCGTACTCATGTCACTTTGTTTAAGCACGTAATCGAGCTCATGGCTTTTATAGGCGGGATTCATAGTCACTAAGACTATGCCAACTTTAGCTGTCGCAAACATCAAGGTCAGCCAGTCCGGCACATTGCGTGCCCAGACGCCCAAGTGGTCGCCCGGTCTCATCCCGATGGATAACAAGCCCTTGGCCAGGTTATCCGTACGGACATCGAAGTCATGGTACGTCCAACGCAGTCCGCGGTCCGGATAGACGATGAACTCGTGGTCGGGATCAACAGCAACCTGAGAGCGGAAGTAGTCACCCAAGGTCATCTCAGTGTGCAGTGGGTAGTCGGATGGGTCGAAGAAAGCCGACGCATCAATCATTTTTGGAGCTACGTCAGAGGTAGCTCCTGAAGAAAAGGTATTCTCAGTCATGGCTGCTCCTAAGCTGGAGTATAGACACAGGCCACGAACTTGGCAGGCTCACCCTCGTGCGAGCGTACCTGGTGTGGCACGATTGAGTCGTAGTAGATGCTGTCGCCGGGCCAGAGCACATAGATTTCTTTGCCGTACTCTATCTCCAGCGGGCCTTCCAAAGCGAACAACCATTCCTCGCCTTCATGGGCGGACAGATGATGCTCGTCGGCTTCGGCAGGCGTCAGCGTGATGAAGAAGGGCTCCATGTGACGTGATGCTTTGCCTTCAGCCAGAGCATTGAACACCAGGCCACCAGCATCGGAGCGTGTCTCCAGAGCTTGAAGTCGTGTGGTCTCTCGATAATCTGATGCTCTGACGAGAGCCGGTCCGAGGTTCTCGTCGTCATCAAGCAAGGTGCCCAAGCGCACTCCCAAAGCCCGGGTAATCCGGATCAACGGCGTGAGTGACGGTACGATGCCTCCATCCTAAATGCCCAAGATCACGTCTACCTCAGATCCGCTACGATCAGCCAGTTCTTCGACCGACAACTGCAAGGACTCCCGTAGCTCCCGTACTTTGCGGCCTATCTTGTTTTCGCTCATACCTATCACCTCATTTCGTTGTCGGCCCGGGTGGCGGGCGGGATGTCTGTGGCGCTTGCAGGTGCCCCGCTGCGTGGGTTCACACTGCGAGTACGCCAAGCGGCGAGTGCGCCACACTGCGTGAGTTCACGCTGCGAGCGCGCCAAGCTGCGTCGATCTAAGCTGCGAGCGCGCCACACTGTGTCGTTCCAGGCGGATCGACATAGCGAAACATGATACTACAATTCGTTGCCTGTTAGTTGAAAACTATGGTTTATTATCTAACTCTTTTCAGGGATGCTTTGCTGCTCAAACCTCTACTTCAATTGGCAACGGCTCAGTCATATATAGTCATACATGATACGTAGATAAAATGACATTCGAGGCGACGTAGTTGCACCTGTTGCGCAAGGCTTTAGACTTGCGCGTCACTTATACTCCGCTGATGCTAGCTTGGTCAACGTTTGCTTGGCCGTTTAGGTCTCAAAACTTTGGTTTTGGATGATTAAGACTCTTTTTGTTGACTTCTACGCGTATGTATAGCCTATAAATGCGTAATCCTGGGAATTACAATAGTTCTGCTAGAAAATCGACGTTTTGCATGATGAATTTGACAGAATTCAGAACATTGTAGTAAATTAATTAACTAATTCCCTGATAGAACAGTCGATGCTGAAAACATGTCGAATATCCACTCATAGAAATCAAACATTACGTCGATTTTCTAGCAGAACTCTTGTCGCAATTGCTGCCGCTATCTCCAGGCTAACAGGAGTAAACATCTCCTCCATTCCGTCTAGACATGGAGGTGTGCCCAACAACGAACTCTACGCTTCTAGAAGTTCATCACTTCACACCCATATGGGAATATATGTTCGCCTATCGGTTTGTTGAGAATCTGTTTTTACCGCAATTCGTCTTAGCCTGTTTTAGCCCGACTTGGCTCTTCTTGGCCAACCCCACACAAGCCGCACTGAACCAGCACACTGATCCAGCTTTGTCTTGCCTAAACTACTTCGCACATGACCATCAAGTTTTCTGTCCCAAAAGTGGACTTGGGGGTTTTACCACTAGAATGCCTAAAAAATGTAGAATTCTGCTTGTTTCTACCAAGTATCCACTACACAAGTCCACTTTTGAGGCATTTTTATCACTTGGCAGCACGACGCACCCTACAAATTTTTAACCACTAGCTCCAGATTGGTTGATCGCTGATTGGCCTGGATAAAACAGGAGCTTTAAAGGTCGTAGTGTTGAAAGGTGCTAAGGTTCCGAGTTCCTAGATAGCGAGAGATCGCACATCTTCATAAAAGCGAAATATACCAGACCGCTGAGCTCTTGAATCACTCCCAGCGCTTCTTCCTCAGCGCCCTTTAGCCAGTTTTGAAGCCAGTTCATCACCGGAAAGCTGTGTCTCCTCGAAGACTTGGTCGGTATCGAGGCCGAAACCGGTATGCAGGGCGCGGATAGCATCTTCCATCCGGTTGCCAGCGATGACGACGCTGATACGGATGCCGGAGGTGGAGATCATCTCGATGTTTATCGAACAGTCTGCTAAAACTCGAAACATCCGAGCAGCGATACCGGGGTTGCTTTTCATACCGGCGCCAACGATAGAGACCTTGGCGATCTCAGTGTCTGTAACGTAACCGCGGATACCGAGCTTGTCAACCAACTCG
>JAITUO010000226.1 GCA_031286245.1 Coriobacteriales bacterium | reverse complement strand
CTTGTTTGTATTTCTTATCCAGAATGATCGGTTCGCCCAGCTCATGAATCTCTCCATTCACACGAACACGAGCGAAACCTTCTTTCTGCAAGTCTGTGAACAGCTTGCCATACTCTCCTTTTCGCCCTGTCACAACTGGGGATAAAACCAGGGCGCGCCGGCCAGAAAAATCAGCCAAAACGCTGTCAACCACCTGGTCAGTAGTCTGGCGGCTGATTTCGCGCCCACATTCGAAACAATGCGGAATACCAATACGGGCATATAAAAGCCGCAGATAGTCATAGATTTCTGTGACAGTGCCAACAGTTGACCTGGGGTTTTTTGAGGTAGTCCGTTGATCGATGGAGACGGCTGGTGACAGGCCATCAATTGAGTCGAGGTCGGGCTTATCCATCTGCCCTAGAAACTGGCGTGCATAAGCTGATAAAGACTCAACATAGCGGCGCTGGCCTTCGGCATAAATCGTATCAAAAGCCAGTGAGCTTTTACCGGACCCGGACAGACCAGTAATGACTACAAGCCTGTCACGAGGGATATCCAATGAGATGTTTTTCAAGTTGTGCTCACGAGCACCGCGAATCTGAATGGAATCCAGCACTTCTCTCCTAACCGCTGTTATGTCATGGCTGGCTGATGGTCGCAATTCGCTGCACTGCTGCCAGTCCGTGTTTAGACAATCTTTCATTGTAGCAGCTTGCCTGAGCCTGATTGATCGACGATTATGCAACTTGTTACCTTAGTGTTTGTAGCCGGCTTTTACTCCGCTTGACTCCTTCAAGTTTGCTATCGGTTTTGCGCTCCGGTAGCCTCCTACTGATCCCCTTTCTATCTCTCGCCTCTTACTTTTTTTGTTGTCAATACGACAGAATTGCCCAAGAAAGCCTGCTGTGCCTACCTACTCTAGAATTGCCCTAGAAAGCTTGCTGTGCCATGAAAAGATGATAATTAAGCACAACATGGCGTTCACGTACGATTTCATGTAGTAGATTCCATCGAATTTAGCCATTTGGGTGCTTATTTAGAGTAAATAGTAGCTACGGATCGTACGTGAACCCCATTTTGTACTATTTTTTATCGATTTTATGGCACGGCAGTGTTTGGGCAGTTGTTTGCAATGTTTGGCCTGATTGACATAGGAAGTGCCAGATCCGACTTGGGCTGACATACTACGTGCTTGTGCGCTTGCACTTGGCTTGGTGATTCTTTCGAGCGCAGGCTCGGTCTAGCGTATCATTGAGGCCTTGCTCACAAAGCTCCATGGCGATTGGGTAACCGGGCGCCATTGAAGAGGCAGGCGGGCAGCGGCGTAGGTAAGTAAAAAAGGTTTACACCAATTTAGGGCTTGACATAACGGCTAGATTAGCATGATTGATTTACACCCGGTTTTCTCCACATTATTAAGTTTTTAGCTACCTGCTCTGACAGCCAGAGGAGAATAGGTAGCAGCAGCACAGGCATGGTGGCTATGGCCAAGCTGTTAGAATATGGCTAACTGCGGAGTTCTGGCATAGACAGGTTGATATGCGGCTGAGAGAATATGAGCGAAAGCGATACTGGGCGCGCCTACTTAAGAATAAGCCGTCCGTGTTGCAATCCGGCGAGCCCTTCGAGGCTTTGGCAACTGAGGTACTACCATACAGTGAGCTTCGTGAGCGAGCAAAATCTGCTCCTGATATGCCAGGCTGCTATCTTTTTTATGACGCTTTGGGCAATGTTATCTATGTCGGTAAGGCAAAACGTCTGAGGAACCGAGTAACCAGTTATTTCAATCCGGCTGCATTGGAGAATGAGCGAACAGCTTTCCTGGTACGAAGAATAGCTAATTTAAGATTCATCACAACAAATTGTGAGCTCGATGCCCTCCTGCTTGAGTACCAGCTGATCAAGAGTCATAAACCTTGGTATAACTCGCAGCTCAAGCCAGATAAACCACGACCATATCTACGACTGGCTTTTGTGCAGCCTTATCCCTGCCTGTCGATCGCAGATGAGCCTGACGATGATGATGCATTGTATTATGACTGTTTCACTGGTACCGAAGACATCAAACGTACCTTGGTCTTACTGTGTCGCGCCTGGGGTATTGCTCAGTGCGATCAGCAGGTATTTATGCGACTGAAGGGGCCATGTATCTATCGTGAACTGGATGGTTGCCTGGCTCCTTGTAACGGCCAGGTTGATCAAGCCGAGTACCACACCCGTATCAAGGAGGTCGTTAAGTTACTGGAAGGCAAAAAGGTCCGCCGGCTTGCTGAACTACGACGTGATCTGCGATTTGCTGTTGAGGATCTGGACTTTGAACTAGCAGACAACCTGCAATCCTTGATAGATGGGTTGATTCAATTAAGACACAAAAGCCATAGGCGTTATCATTTACCGAAGTCTGGTTTAGCTCTGATATTGATCCGACCTTACCGCGAGAAAGCCTTTTCAGCTTTCCTGACCAGCGGTTGCCAAGCGGTTTTTCGCATTGACTTTCCAGTTCAATCCGATGAGACCTTGGTCATGCAGGCAGCTGCTTTGCTGGCTGATGTTGGCAGGAGTATCGATTCCAGGCAGCTGGATGATATTGAACTGCCTGATACCGGCATAACAATCAGCGTCGCTCCTGAATTGGATACTGTCGCTGTTGATAGCTTCAATTTGTATGATGTAGATTTGGGTGCTGATGTCTTTAGCATGACGGGTGCTGATGCCTTTAGCATGACGGGTGCTGAACTGGCTTCCGGTCTGATTGAAGTTTTAGCAAACAAACAATTCGTGTTACTACCACAATCAGGTGATATAGCTGGAATCGCTGCTCGGGCGATCTCTAAGTTTATGCAATGATGTGTTCGCTAAAGTGGTCCAGGCGGCTCAGGGCCATATTCGACAATCTCGTCCTCTGGGCCATAATCTGACAGGAAGGTTGTATCCCTCAATAGTTTCCCGTCCCTGTCATAGACTTTGCGTGTTACTGCGATACTTCCTCCATCGAAGCCTTTTTGCACTGTGAGCTCCTGGCCAGGTTTAAGGTCAGAATTCTCCCGCCGGACTTGATTGAACTCCTGACCTGCTTGCCAGTCACCAGATTCAATCTCAACACGATAGCCTGGATTGGCTCCCCAGAGGCTGGCAGTAATATTCTCACCGTCACAGGTAACAGTCAGTAAAATCCAATTGTCAGTATCGTTTTCCCAAATCAAATCCAGCCACGGATAATAAACTGTAGCGTCGCGACCAGGTGGATAGCGCCATTGATAAATACCATGTGCAGCACGCGAGATTATCGGATAGCCAGCATCAAAGACAGCCATGTAGACTGTTGTCGCCACTTGGCAGACTCCTCCACCAATACCATCGACATACTCTGCGCCAGAAATGACCATCGATTCCTGGAACCCCCTAGCTACTGTCGGGTCTCCGACTACTGTGATGAAAGACCACTCCTGACGGGGCGTGATCAATGCGTTATTTGCATAGCGAGCTGCTGTCTCGACATTATGGGCACGCGCTGGTTCGGAGCCAGCATAACTGGTCGATGCGCTTGCGATCTTCTGGGTGACTCGTAATGCCTCAGCATCTGCGGTTGTGAACAGCGGCTCAAGAGTAGCTACCGGTAAAGCCAGTTGGCGTTTCGCTCCCTCTTCTTCTGGACTAAAAAGAATACCGGTGATCTCGTCTGCTAAAGCTTGATAATCGACCCCCAACCCCGGTTGGCCAGGGATAATCACCAAAGACTCACCTTTGACCATGAAACTGGCGTCCTGCGGCGGCATGTCCAGATTTGAGTCACCTATCACCTCATTGAAATCCGCTTGGAGTTTTTCTGGGGAGACAAACGGTACCAATCGTGCTGAATTACCCCTGCCTTCGATCCTGGTTTCCATCCACGATCCCAGCATGTTACCAGGGATCTTGTGTGGAGCGCCGACAAAAGACAGCATATCGATTGGTTGCGTGATTGACAATCGGCAGGTTTCAGCCACTGATGAAGCTTCGGACTCATCAATGTCAGCCGTCAATTCTACCAATGTTAAGGTTATCTGACGATCGGAGCTCAAGAAGGCCTTAGTAAGCTGCTTCTCGAAAACTTGGGCGTCTACTCCAAAGCCATCTTGAGCAGACGTGACCTCAAAACTCCCATTTTGATAAACAAGATCAGCATTGACAACCGGTTTTCCTAAAGCAGTATTTAAAAGAAGCACCAGATCATTGAATTGATTTTCATCGTACTCCAAAGCACCAGGCAGATCTATGCCGAACACCCAGGCTGTGAAACGATCCCAAACAGCAGCCTTCCCTCTGCCAACTTGATAAGCTTGCTCTGCCAGTTGAGCTCCATTAGCTCTGGCGATCACTGTCAAAGGATTGACCCGCCAGGAGTTGGCTAACCTAGGATCCAAGCCAGCTCCACTGGCGTCTTGTAGGTTTATGTCCAGATCAATGCGTACCTGGCGTTCAGGATCTCTTTGCAAGCCAGCAAATGTAACATCATCAGGAATAATTTCGACAGGTCCGAGTTGGATTAGGTGAGTCAGTTCGGTGTCCAGTAATTTAGTCGCCTGTTCTGGAGTCAAACCGCCGACATCGATCCCAGAAACACTGACACCCTTATGTACTTTACCTGAGTTGGATACTACATCAGTAATTATCATGACTGTCATGAAGACAGCCAGACAGCCGATGATTAATAAAGCATTACGTAATGGCTTGGCCAGTGGAGCCCTCTGTTTCTGTTGCCGTCGAGCTCGTGGTGGTGTTTGATTTTGCTTGCTTTTTGGACTTTCAAGTTTGAGTGGACGGTTGACACTGCGGGTATTGCCAGCACGCCCGGTATTGCTGTTTAAGCCTCGACTCAGACTAACGCCGGTATAACTCGTGCTCCTGCTTCCCGATAAACTGGCTTTGCTATTAGATTGGCTGCCTCTGCTTGACGGTTGGCTGCCCCCACTCCGCAGTTGACTGCCTCTGCCAGTGCCCGGTTGGCTGTTTCTATTGGTGCCTGGTTGATTGCTCCTGCCAGTGCCTGGTTGGCTGTTTCTGTTAGTGCTCGGTTGACTGCCTCTGCCATCAGATTGGCCACTTCTGCCACCAGACAGACTGCTCCCACTCTGCGGTTGGCTGCCTCGCGATTGGTTAGAACCATGATCGCGTCGGTTGCGGTCAAGCTCTGCCATTAGATGCCTTTGATTGGCTTGATCAGGTCTTCTGAATGGATTGCTGGCGTCTTTGAATTACCTGATGCTTCTTGCGAAGCTGTCAGAGTTGCTTCAGGCTTCAGTCCCTGAACGATATAGATGATGGCACTGATCCAAGAGAATACAGTGCCAAAATATAGTAAAACGTATCCCAGGGCCGCACTCCCTGCTCCTAAGCCAGGCAATAAACTGCTATCTATCAAACCTAAACCAGGTATGACTGGCCAGAGCATTACTAGTGAACAGAAACCAGACATCGCCAGAGCAGTAGTCATTTTACCCAGTATTACTACATTGATGACTCGATTAAACATACGTTTCAGATAGATCGATAAACCGAGTAATATTGCATCACGTAGCACAAAGGATACTAACAACCACAACGGTAGACGGCCGACGGCAAAAATAGTTAATACAGCGATGAAGATGAATATGCGATCAACAACAGGATCCAACTGGATTCCGAGTTTGGACACAGTGTTCGTGAAGCGAGCTAACTGACCATCGATCAAATCTGTCAAAGCTGCGATCATTAAAACGATGAATGCCCAGAGGTTATTCTGGTAGCCGACCAAAAGAACACAGAAGACTGGCAACAGCAGCAGCCGCAAACCGGAGACAAAGTTCGCTGGAGTAAAAATCGCATTCGTGACCTGCTGTTTGTTAACCTTCACTTCGACCAACCTCAGCTAGCAATATCCCTTTTCAGGGAGTCTGGTATCGGAATTACCTTGCGATTATACCTTATCGGGCTGCACACGGAACTGATCTCACTCAGCTGTGAGTCAAATTCACAGCTACTGTTACTGTTCACACCAGAGAAAGCTCTGTATTGCTCTATCGAGCTCTAAACTGCTCTGTCAAGCTGTGTTATATGGCTTGTTGCGTAATCCTCCACCACCGCCCGCCAAAGGCTCCAAAAGAGCTACTTGGCGAAAAACCTTGTCGGATCACTCAAGTATTTGAATTTTTCCGCAAACAGGCCCTTTTTGCGGAAAAATTTCTCTAATTATTATTTATTTCAGCCAGCATACTTCAAGCAAGCTCTAAGCATATGATATGAATCAGAAGTGATAGCCACCATCAGAAGTAAACAGTAAACTGCTACTCCGCTGTCAAGACCAGCGGGCCGTCTTCGGTAATGGCGACTGTTTGCTCGAAATGTGCACTGGGCTGACCATCAGCGGTATAAACAGTCCAACCATCGGCAAAAGGCCCCCTGGTATCGGCAGTACCGAGGTTGACCATAGGTTCAATTGCCAGCACCATACCAGCCGAAAGCCTTGGGTTGGCTCCACGTGGTATGTTCATAACTACAGGGTCTTCGTGAATATCAAAGCCTACGCCATGACCGCAATACTGATGAACAATACCGTAATTCTCTTTTCTGGCATGATCGTAAACAGCTCTTGATATACGTTGAAGTCTGTCACCGGCTTTGGCTGCCCTGATTCCCGCATAGAGACATTCTCTGGC
>JAITUO010000139.1 GCA_031286245.1 Coriobacteriales bacterium | reverse complement strand
GCCGAGGAAGCCGGGATAAAAAATGCCACAAACTTCCTATTGCCCCCACCGGCGGGCTTGAAAAGCCGTTTTGATGTCGGATTACGCCAGTTGGATAAGGTCAGCACCCTTTATCTATCCTGTTATAACATTGATGATCCCGAGTACAGCGAGCCAGGTACCTGCGTGCTGACTTTTCTGACCGGTAAGACAACTTCTCCCTTTGTTGACTTACCTCCGGAAGATTATTTCGATGCTAAATTCAATTATGCAAGCCTGATGATTGACTACTTGAAGGATTTCTATCCGGATGTCGAAGACCATATCGAAGAGATCGAAGTTTTCTCACCGATGACTCTGATGCGCTACATCGGTTCTCCCCAGGGAGCCATTTATGGCGTTGACGGCTATATGAAAGACCTGCTTGCCAATAAACTGGAAGCTCGATCACCATTCTCCGGACTGTACTTCTGTGGATCTTCTCTGATGTTTGGCGGTTTTCACACCACCCTGATATCCGGCTACACAGCAGCCAAGTTGATTTTGAAAGACCTGGCGGATGGCATAATTCATACCAACCACAATTTCATTGGTATGAATAAGTTGGGCCAGATTCTGACTGAACTGAACACCAGTCAGAAATACAACATCGACCATCGCGCCAACAAAGGCAAGATCCGCCGCGATGTTGAGCGATTGCATCCGGAGAAAATCGAGTTCAAAGTCACTGAGATGCGTCAAGAAACTGCCAGCACGAAGACTATCCGCCTGACTCCAACCGAAGGATATGTGCCACCTTTCATACCGGGGCAATACATCAATCTCTCGGTGCTCGTAGGCGGCATCCTGACAAGCCGTCCATACAGTATTTCCTCACCAAGCACCGAGCGGGCCTTTTATGAGATCACCGTCAAAAGGACCGCCGAGGGCTTCGTCTCTGACTACCTGCTCGACCAGCTGCAGGTGGGCGACATCTTAAATTCCAATGGGCCCAGCGGACTCTTCTACCGTTTCGACCGCATCCATGGTAAAAAGCTTTGTCTGATTGCCGGCGGTAGCGGTATTACTCCTTTCATGAGCATGCTGGCAACTGACGCGGCTAAGCTGCGTGATGACCAGGAGATCTGCTTGATTTATGGGAGCGCCAAGGAAGATGACATTGTATTTGCCGATAAGCTCAAAGCTCTGGAAGCGACCGAGCTCCCTGGCTTCAGGCTTGTACCAGTGATTTCAGAGCCGGATCCCGGATGCCAACAGCGTACCGGTTTCATCACCGCTGAATTGATCGCCGAAGTGCTGGGCAATCCTTTAGACTACACTTTCTTTGTCTGTGGCCCACAGGTTATGTATGACTTTGTACTTCCAGAGTTAGACAAACTGGGTATTCCCAAACGCCGGATCCGGGTAGAAGTGCCATCAGCACCTAAGCACCCAAGTCAGATGCCTGGTTGGCCAGAAGGACTTAATGAGGAGAAGACCTTTACCATCGCCTTGGATGATGGTAGGTCAATACCGGCTAAGGCAGGCGATAACATCCTCTTCTCACTGGAAAAAGCTGGTATCACCAAAACCAATTCATGCCGGGGTGGTGAGTGTGCTACCTGCCGTCTACGGGTGATCGAAGGTCAGGTATTTAATCCCGGTCTGGCAAAGATGCGCAAATCGGACATGCGTTACGGCTACATACACCCCTGTGTTACCTATCCACTCAGTGATCTGAAGGTTATAGTTATGTAAAGCAGCTACGCTAGCAATTGGAGGAAACATGGTTGAGGGTAAATGGGATATGCTGTTGAAAACGCCCTTGGGAGACAGGCAACTGGTTTTAGATGCCAAGGAAAATGGCAATGTTTTAGAGGGAGGTTTTCTCAGTGACAGTGGCGAAGTCATCCTGACAATATTTGAAGGCAGTGTAGAGGGTGACTCCTTCAATTTCAAAGTTGACTTCCCGGTACCCGATATGGGTAGCTTCACATTCACACTGGATGGAACAGTAACCGGTGACAGCATGAGTGGTAAAGCCATGATGGCACTGGGAGTCTGTGATTTTTCAGCAGTAAGGTTGTAAATTGAATTAGTAGGCGTCTTGCCAGCAGATAGCTGGCAAGACGCAATATGTGGTTAGGAAAGCGCAAACGGGCTTCTCCACATGATTGAAAAAATACTGCTAGTAGGCTTCCTTGGAGCATTTCTCCGCTTCATCGAGTATCCAATTCATATGCTCTTCACCCAAATCATGGGCGAGTGCCATGCCCGATGTGCCGAAAATGTAGCCTCCACCAGGAGCATATTTCCTAAAGCTATCGCGGATTGATGCGCGGACTTCTTCTTCACTTGCACCCTTGACATTGATCTTGCCTTGTGAATCGTAGCCGCCACTGATGACGAACTGGCGGCCGTATTTAGCCTTGATCCCCTCCAGGTCGTTGAAGATTTGAGCAGGATTCCAGGCTTTGACGCCCATCTCGACCCAGTCGTCGACAAATCCGTCAGCCTTGCCACAGCAGTGCACCTCGGCAATGCAACCGGCTTCGATAATGCGCTTGATGATACGTTCCTGGTAGGGACGGATCATCTCGGCGTAGGTTGCAGGCGACATGAACGGCCCATGAGCATTAGCCAGGTCGTCACATGAACAGATGATGTCGGGTTGGTAAATGTCTACCAGGCGGTCGATCAAGGCGATTTCCAGATCGGTCTGGTAAGTCAACAGCTCATGCCAGAAGGCTTTTTCATCTTCGTCGAGCATGGCGATGCTGGCTCCTTCGTGACCCAGGATGTCTACCATGGAATTGTAGGGAGCTCCTGAAAAGGCAACTCCTCCGACCAGGGCCTGGACAAGCAGGTTGTCCCGATCGATACCCTTGGCCATTTCGATGTCGGTACTCCAATCCAGTGTCGAAACATCCGGAAACGGGAACTCCAGGTATTCACGCCAACGGGTGATGTCAGGTACTTGCGGGTCTCCTGGTATTGGCATTGGGCCAATGTTGGGATCAGGGGGTATCATGTGCGGTGTCTTCAAGAGGTTGTAGATGATTGTGCCTGGTTCGGGGGCTGGCTGGCCTGGTCCCCCGCCGCCCAGGACAGCAAACGGCATACATAAGGCGTAGGCCTTCTCTGCGACAGGCACCCAGTCGGGCATCTCTCCGGCATACACTTTCAGAGTGTTTTCCCTTTGTGTGAGTTGACTCATGGTCTTTTATCCTCCTTCACTCCTGTTGTTGGATATTGCTGGTCGTCTCCGTTGTTCGGGGTTGCGTAGCGTGGCGCTTCTTGGCAGCTTGGTGGCGGCTTCGGGGTGGCTTGACATGCCACGGCGTGCCTCGTAGCGCCAGTGTATTTAGTAGATGGCGGCTTGTCAAAACCGTCTGTCGATTAATAGCGTTGCTGCTCAAAACATCTTATTGTCTGACAGGATAATTGAGCTATCTGGTGAACGGGTGCCCACTTCTTGCTTGACATATTAGTAATGCAAGCTGTCAATACACTCCCAATTAATAGAATCCTGGGAATTTCGGAGTTTCTGCCGGAAAATCGCCCTTGTGTATAGTTTTCTATTGATTTCACACAACTAGAATTTTAACTCAACTCATTTACCAGCACTTTTAAATTGTGGAGAAAACCAGATCGTGCCAAACCGGTTAAACAGCCATACATGAGAGCTGATTTCCGGCAGAAACTCCGAAATTCCCAGGATTTGCCTGAATAAAGCTAGGAAAACGTCTAAGAAACGTGTCTGTGCCATAAAAGAACGAAAATATAGTTCAAAATGGCGTTCACGTACGATTTATTTCGAGAATTTGCCTCATAATGAGCCAGAAAGCCTAGTATTCTATAAAATTTAGCGATTGAATCGTACGTGAACGCCATTTTGAACTATTTTTTATCGATTCTGTGGCACGGCAGTGTTTCGGGCAGTGTTTTAGCAGTGTTTTAGCAGTGTTTGGGTAGTGTTTAGGCAGCGTTTGAGCTTGATTGCGCTTGATTGGCCTTGATTTGGCTTGGCTAAGTCACAGAAAGGTTTGGACATAACAGTTATTTCGGAGTTAAATTTTCCTAGACAATTTCATATAATACCCCCAATAACCAAGGATTTGCGACGAATACTATAGCGAGCCCATCGCCTAACCTGACGAGAGAGAGGGGTCTGTGTCGTAACATCGGTCATGATGTGACACAGACCCCTTTCAATTCATCTAGTCGTTAACCAGCATCTACTCTATACCAGCGCCTGCGCTATCAGTTAGTGCAGGCGCTGGTGCTGTTTATTACGCGAGTCACTACCTAGACCGGCTCGCAACTGCCAGATCGGTCACGCTTCTTGTGTCTCACCGGAACCGAGATCAGTGCGAGCTTTAACACTTACATCTTCATCATAACTGCTGAAGTGCGATTCGACTGCAGCCTTATCCTTGACTTTGGTTAACAAGCTGACCACAGGCACGATAATCAGGCCCATTAACATAGAAAATGCTCCGGCGTTGATTGGTGACTGAAGGATTGCTGGGAAAGATTCTCTGAAGAAGATGTTAGTCACCATCAAGGTCGTACTGAAGATGAAACATGCCCAGATCGAAGCATTTGTTGTACGTTTCCAATACAAGCTATACATGAATGGAGCCAGGAACGATCCAGCCAAGGCTCCCCAACTGATACCCATAAGCTGGGCTATAAAGGTGATGCCTCCTTGATATTGGATAGTTGCGATTATTGAGGAAATCACGATGAAGACTACTACCAAGCCGCGAATAGTCAGCAGTTGGCTCTTTTCACTGAACTTCCTGATGATGTTACCTTTCAAGAAGTCCAGGGTGAATGTTGATGCCGAAGTCATCACCAAGGCTGATAGCGTTGAGATCGAAGCTGCAAGCACTAGAATGATCACCAAGCCGATTAAAATGTCAGGGAAATTGGACAATATTGTCGGGATAATTGAGTCATAACCGCTGGCGGCGATATCGATCTTATCCGCATATAAACGACCGAAACTGCCTAGGAAATAACATCCACCAGCGACAATCAACGAGAAGATAGTCGAGATAATAGCACCGATTTTGATGGATTTCTCCGATTTGATGGCATAGAATTTCCCGACCATCTGAGGCAGTCCCCAGGTACCGAGCGATGTCAACAGCATTACGCCCAGTAGGCTTAAAGGATCAGGCCCAAAGAATGAGGTGTATGCTCCGGGTGCAACATTGGGATCAGGGGTGTTGGCCAAACCAGTGATAGCTGCAGTGAAGCCGCCATTAGTAGCCAGAACTGCACTGATGATGGCGACAATGCCGATCAGCATAACGATTCCCTGGATAAAATCGTTGACTGCTGTGGCGAAGTATCCTCCGGCAATGACGTAGATAGCCGTCAGGAGCGCCATCGCCAGGATGCAGTAGATAAAATCAACCCCAAAAGCCATCGCAAAGAGCCTTGACAGCCCGTTATACAGCGAAGCGGTATAGGGAATCAAAAAGATAAACACCAGAATGGAAGCACCGATTTTGATTGCCGGAGAGCTGAAACGGCGACCGAAGAATTCCGGCATGGTCGCACTGTTTAGATGGTGGGTCATTATGCGGGTGCGCCGGCCAAGGATCAACCATGGCAACAATGCACCGATAAAAGCATTGGCTAAACCGATCCAAACTGCTGCGGTACCAAAACGCCAGCCGAATTGACCTGCGTATCCAACAAACACCACCGCTGAAAAGTAGGAAGTACCATACGCAAAGGCGGTCAGCCATGGTCCGACATTGCGTCCGGCAAGTACGAACCCACTGACACTATCTGCTCTTTTCCGAAAAAAGATGCCGACAAAGACCGTTACCGCAAAAAAGGCCACTAACAAAGCTACTTTAATAAACACAGCACTTCCACCCTTCTCTTTCTACCCTTAAAAATGAGAAAGCCACGCTTCTTTGCGTGGCCCTTTGAACAAAACGGCCGATTTTCATCGGCCCCATTACCTAGAGCCACCACAGGTGTTTGCACCCGTGGCGGCTATGTTGCCCCTCAGGTGCAATCAATGTAATAGTAATAGGCGTATGTCTTGTTAATACTCATTTTTCCTCAATCATGCAAGATAACTCTTGCGTAGTCGACTGTCAAGCCCCAATTTCAAGCAATTTTCAAAACATAAAAACACTGCCGGGGAGACGGCTGGCAGAAGTAGGGAGAAGGCTGGCAGAAGTAGGGAGAAGGCTGGGAGAAGTAGAGAGAAGGCTGGGAGAAGGCTGGCAGAAGCGAGGAAAAGGTTAAGAGTAGCTAGCAGAAGCAAGGAGTACTATCGTAAAGATGTGCAAACACTACTAAGCAAAACGTAACCCGGCTCAAAATGACAATTTGACAGCACTCGCCCACTTTCATACAATTTGGAAGTTCATTTCATAGCCCCGTGAAACTATGTAAATGACAAACGAGGTGTCCTAACCTGCCAGCCTGGGGTCCAGCCAGGATCGCAACCAGAGCATCTCACCACATAACGGAGGACTTCGTGAGTACCTATTACGCCAAGAAAGGCGAGGTCAAGCGGGAGTGGGTGCTGATTGATGCCGAGGATCAGATCCTCGGACGCGT
>JAITUO010000167.1 GCA_031286245.1 Coriobacteriales bacterium | reverse complement strand
CATGGGATCCCGGCCTTTCGCCTACAGGCAATCGAGCTATATAAAGCTCAGCGTCCACCGACTGACCCTGACCTCAAGACCCAATTTCCTATGGTTAAAGAGTTGCTGGAGTCATTATCAGTGCCGGTCGTGGAACTCGAAGGTTGGGAAGGCGATGACATTTTAGGCACTTTAGCCTGGCAGGCCAGCCAAGCCGGAGTCGAATGTCTGCTGGTGACCGGAGATAAAGATGCCTTGCAGTTGGTGGACAACAATACACAAGTTGTCAACACCAAGACCGGTATGAGTGATGTAGTTATCTATGACAGCGCTGCAGTCGTTGAGCGCTGGGGAGTGCCTCCAAAGCGAGTACCGGACTTTTTAGGACTGATGGGCGATAGCTCTGACAATATTCCCGGTGTACCTGGGGTTGGCGAGAAGAAAGCCAGATTGTTACTGGAACAATATGGCACTCTTGAAGATGTCCTGGCTAATGCCAGCGAAGTCAAAGGAAAGCTGGGTGAAAGCCTACGCGAGCATGCTGATCTTGCGCGTGCCAGTCGGGATGTTGCAACGATCCGTCGTGATGTGCCAGTAACCTGTGATTTCTCCAGCGTGCGTTTTCCAGCTTATGACGCCCAGCAAGTGACTGCGAGCTTCAGGAAGTTTGCCCTAACCAGTCAGTTAAGGAAAATGCTGCAATTGATCGGCGAGCAACCTGTAGTCACCGCCGGTAGTCAACCTACTTCTGTAAGCGAGCAGCCTGCAGTTACCGCTGGTAGCCAACCTACTTCTGTAGGTGAGCAATCTTTGATAAGTACCAGCAGCTTTCTTGCTGCTGACGAGCCAACAGAGTCTAACGAGCGCGGTCTTCTCTTTCTGACTGGTGACGCTGCTCAAATCGCCCTTGATAAAACCTTAGCCTCTGAAAAACCGCTGGCGATCACAATCGAGGATGCAGCCAGCCAAGGCTCGCTATTCTCAGAGAGCGAACCGGTGTTGTTTGTCGCTACCGCTGGCCAGGTGCTCAACTTAGGTTCTGCTACCACTGAAGTCCTGTCGAAGATCATCACAAAGGCTGCACTTTTGGTTGCCTTTGACCTGAAGGCGATTTTCAAGTTCTGCCTACCGCCAGACACCTGTATTCCTGCCACCATCGATTTTGCAGATTTAGATCCCAATCGCTTCTTTGATTGCTGCTTGGCAGCCTATCTGCTTGATTCGACGAGGCCGCCAGCTTCCATCAGCGATCTACTGCAAGAATACCCCCAGGCCACAGTGGCACCGGATTTGATCAATCAAAGTGTGGAGGCTCTAGCGACTTCCACTGTCCACCAACCTGCCGAGGCCGTCTCGGAAGCCGCCTGCCAGGCTGTAGCACTCTTGAATTTGGCTGAATTGCTCAATAAACGCCTGATAGATGATGGTGCCGATGATTGTTTTCGACACATCGAAATGCCATTGGTCGCAGTACTGGTCAACATGGAACGTGTCGGCGTCAATCTGGAACTAAACGTACTGGCAGAGCTGAATACAGTTTTGACCGGTGAGATCGAATCATTGAGAAACTCTGCAATTGCTGCTGCTGGAGAGACTTTCAACCTTGACTCACCCAAACAATTGGCTACTGTGCTCTTTGAAAACCTCAAGCTACCGGCTTTGAAAAAAACCCGGACCGGTTATTCGACTGATATCTCGGTACTTGAAGAATTAAAGCTCCTGCATCCTTTACCTGCCCTGATGATCGAATACCGTGAACTGGCTAAACTGAAGTCCACCTACCTGGACACTTTGCCTCATCTGATAGCTGGAGACGGTCACATTCATACAACATTCAATCAAAGTGTGACAGCCACCGGCCGCCTCTCATCGGCTGATCCTAACTTGCAAAATATTCCTGTCCGCAAAGAGATCGGGCGTAATATCCGCCGCGCTTTTATCCCCGCAGCTAAAGCGATCGGAGCAACCGAGGCTGTCTTGCTGAGTGCTGACTATTCGCAGATCGAGTTGCGTCTGCTGGCGCATTTTTCCGCTGACTCCAAGCTGATCGAAGCCTTTATTGCCGGAGAAGACTTCCACACCATGACTGCTGCCCAGGTCTGGCAAGTCCAGCCCGACGCTGTCACGCCGGAACTGCGGAGTCGTGCCAAGGCTGTCAATTTCGGCATCGTTTATGGGCAACAGGCCTATGGCCTGTCACAGTCTCTAGGCTGCTCATTCTCTGAAGCTCAGATGTTGATTGATAGCTATTTCAAGACGTTTCCCGACGTCAAACAATATCTGGATAAGACCGTGGCGGAAGCTCATCGTCAAGGCTGGGTAGAGACGCTGTTTGGGCGTCGCCGATACATCCGAGAGCTGTATTCCTCCAACCTCAACCAACGTCATTTTGGTGAGCGTACAGCGATGAACCATCCGATGCAAGGCAGTGCTGCTGATATCATTAAACTGGCGATGATTGAGGTTGCCAGGCGTTTGGATAAAGACGGCTTCCGCTCACAGTTGATCCTTCAAGTACATGACGAGTTAGTGTTTAATTGTGCCAGCGATGAGGTCGAGAGTCTCAGTACAATGATAAGTCAGGTGATGGAGGGTGTGACAGTCTTAAGAGTACCGTTAGTAGTTGGTCTAGCAACTGGTGATAATTGGGCGCTGGCACATTGAGGTAAGCTCTGGTATATAAAACGCTGGTTGGCTGGGAGCTGTCTGGCTGGATTTTCGACCGGGCTTCTCCACATTGAGATAGTTACTGGCTTGTATCGCAAGCAGCTGTATCAGCGCTGACTCCCTGCGGTTAGGCAAATGGATATAGCATGCTATATCCAGTCCGAAAGGCGAAAGACTGTAAAGCAAACCGTATATCATTGCCACTTTACCAGGCTAGATTGCATACGGCACAATGAAGCGCATTTATTAACTCTGAATTGGTATATAGTGTCGCACATTTACTGAATGCTACTAGTAATTCGCCAGATCCGCGATCAAAATGTTAGGTTTATACTGCCTGAAACAGTTCTTTCGATTGAAAGGATTAGAAAGGAGAGAGAAAGAGATGGGAATTATTACTGAGCCGCTGGGCAGGCGCGAGTTTATGAAGCTACTGGGAGTAGCTGTCGCCAGTGTCAGTGCGGCAAACCTGATCGGTTGTGGTGAATCGGCTGGTGCCGACACCATCATTTATGCTCAGGGGGCCGACCCGCGTGCGCTCGACCCGGCTTACTTCGATGACGGCGAATCCGCGAAGCCAGCATGCAACATTTACGAAGGCTTATACCAGTATGGTGATAAGGATACTGTGGTTGCTCCTTGTCTGGCCAGCGCCTTGCCGACGATTATGGATGATGGTTTGATCTACTC
>JAITUO010000166.1 GCA_031286245.1 Coriobacteriales bacterium | reverse complement strand
TGGGGAACGAACTGTTGGGCTGGCAGGTCAAGTGCCAGCAACTCTGCCTGGTCTTGCCAGAGGCCAGATGTCAAGCCAGCCAGAAAAGCTGCACCCAAGCCAGTGGCCTCAGGGCTTTCAGGCCGATCAATCGGTATACCCAGCAAGTCTGCCATGAATTGGACCAGAAAGCTGTTGGCTGCTGCTCCGCCGTCAACCTTCAATGACTTGATTGACACGTCGGCGTCGTCCTCGAAAGCGGCAATCAGGTCGGCGGACTGGTAGGCCAGCGACTCCAGTGCGGCTCGGACGATGTGCTCTTTGGTCGCTCCGCGGGTCAGACCCAGGATTGCGCCCCGGGCATCGGCATCCCACCAGGGAGCTCCCAACCCAGTGAAAGCCGGGACGACATGTACTCCTCCACTGTCAGGCACGCTGACTGCCATATCTTCAGACTCCGCTGCGGTGCTGATCAGGCCAAGCTCATCCCTTAGCCATTGCACCAGGGCTCCAGCCACAAAAACTGAGCCTTCGAGGGCATATTCCAAGTTGCTTTGTTCCGGAACTGAGGCTGCCACTGTGGTTACCAGCCGGTTTTTCGAAGTACAGGCTCGCTGGCCGGTATGCATCAGCAGAAATGCCCCTGTCCCCAAGGTGTTCTTGGCTTCTCCCATCGTAAAGCAGCGTTGACCGAACAAGGCTGCCTGCTGATCGCCAACCAGGCTGGCTATGCGTAGTCCCTTGGGTACTGAAGGATGCACAGTCAATCCATAATCTGCTGCCGAAGGCTTGACTTCCGGTAACAGAGATGCAGGGACGTTAAAAAGCTCCAGCAACCAGCTGTCCCAAACTCCTTTGTGGATATCAAAAAGCATCGTACGACTGGCATTGGTGACATCAGTGGCATGCACTGCTCCCCCAGTCAGGGCATATACCAACCAACTGTCGATGGTGCCGAAAGCCAGCTCGCCTTGCTTGGCTAATTCACGAGCACCGGGAGTGTGGTCGAGCAGCCAGGCAATTTTGCTGGCTGAGAAATAGGCATCGGGCACCAGTCCGGTCAGGTCGGTTATCCGGCGGCTGACCTCAGCGTCTGCGCAGAGCTGTTCAACCATCGCAGCCGTCCGCCGGCACTGCCAGACAATGGCATTGGCGATTGGCAGCCCCGTCTGGCGATGCCATAGTACAGTCGTCTCCCGTTGATTGGTTATGCCAACTGCTGCAATTCGATCCGGGTCGATATGGGCATTGACTAATACCCCTGTGAGTGCAGCCAGTTGTGTAGACATAATCTCCATTGGGTCATGCTCGACCCAACCTGGCTGAGGATACAACTGACTGAAAGGGTACTGTGCGCTGTCGACCAGGCTCCCCCTCTGGTCAAAAAGCAATGCCCGTGACGAGGTAGTCCCCTGGTCAAGTGCCAGGATCAGGTCCTTTGCCATATCCAGCCTTTCTCGTTGTCAGCGGTTGCCAAGCAGTCCAAACCAAACATTTTTTTACCGTCAAATCATGATCGTCATTTTACCGTTTAAGCGACCTCTTTACGCTATACTTTCTAGCCATGAAAACAACCAATCTGACATATCCTTCACAAAATGGTCACAACACAATCCAAGGCTGGCTAAAAGAACCGGACAAGGTCGCGACTGGTAAACAGTTGCCGCGCGCTATTATCCAGATAATCCATGGAGCTGCCGAGTACAGTGGCCGTTATACCCATGTCGCCAAATTTCTTGTGGAGAAGGGCTTTGTCGTCTGTGGCCACGACCATATCGGACACGGACTATCAGTTACTGGTCCTGAAGAACTCGGTCATTTTCCTGCAAAAGATGGCATGAGTATCTTAGTCGCTGATGTTCATAACCTGCGGGAGGCAATCCAGCCACGCTACCTGCAGAGTGTGCCATATATCATGTTCGGCCATTCGATGGGCAGTTTTATCTTAAGGGTCTACCTGGCGCAGTTTGGTAATGGGCTGAGTGCTGCGGTTTTGTCCGGCACCACCCAACCAACCCAATTTGGGGCAGCCGCCAGCGCCTGGTATGCCAAACATACTGCAATCCGGCAAGGAGAGATGGCCTTTTCAAAGCGTCTGCATGACATGGGGCTCGGCAGTTACTCAAGAAAGATAATGAAACCGCGCACAGACTTCGACTGGCTGAGCATTGATGATGAGATAGTTGATGCCTATATTGCTGATCCGCTCTGTGGTTTTCGCTTCACTAATGGTGCTTATGCTGCCCTGACGACTATGATGCGTGAAATGATTGCCCGGCCGACGCTGGCAAAGACGCCGAAGGATCTTTGTATCTTGGCAATCTCTGGCTTCGATGACCCTCTGAGCAGCAAAGGTAAAGCTCCTCTGGCTGTGACCCGGGCATATAAGACAGCTGGTGTTGAAACTGCTGATGCTCGTGTTTATAGTGGATTACGTCATGAGTTGTTCAACGAACCTCAAAAACGCAAGCTGATGAATGACATGGTCGATTGGCTGTCCAGGCGCTTGGGGATCTGAGGCAATAGCGGGGTAGACTTGATTGGCTGTCCAGGCGCTTGGGGATCTGAGGCAATAGCGGGGTAGACTTGATTGGCTGTCCAGGCGCTTGGGGATCTGAGGTTATCTGGCAGGTGCCTGGTCGACAAGTAAACAAACCAGACGGGAGGAATGGACATGGTTTTATCCACACAAAAAAACCAACAACAGAGATCGGCGACTCTACAACGAGGCATGAAAACCTTGCTTGGTCTGCTTTTGGCATGCAGTGTATTTCTGGGCATACAGCTACCCACGGTCGCGCTTGATGAGGTCAAGATCAATATCCTGCACACCAACGATGTGCATGGCCGGTTTTATGAGGTAGATTCCAACAACACCGGTATGATTGGCATTGACAGGATTGCTGCCATCAAAGATGCGACGGATAATGCAATCCTGGTTGATATTGGTGATGCTGTACACGGTTTGCCGATTGTCAATATCAATCGGGGTGAAAATGCCATTGCTCTCATGGTGGCAGCTGGTTATGACGTGATGACGCCAGGCAACCATGATTTTAACTTCGGCAGTGATCGGCTGGCAGAGTTGGCTGGTATCGCTGCGGGTGATGGCTTAAAGATTATCTCGTCAAACATCTATGACACGGTTGCCGCTGATTACATGTTGCCGCAGACCACAGTCATCACAATTGATGGCGTTAGACTCGGCTTCTTTGGCTTGACCACTCAGACGACCCCGACTGTCACCAGCCCAACCAATGTCAACACGCTGGAGTTCAGGGCTTACAAGACCTCAGCCGAAGCTGCGATTGCTCAGCTTCATGCTGATGGCGCCGATATCATCGTCTGTCTGGCCCACATCAGCCATCCGGAAATCCTGGCACTGATCGATCAGCTGGCAGAAAAACCAACGGTTGTTATCGAAGGGCATGACCACCGTCTGGGGACTGAGGTCTACAACGGAGTGACAATTGCCGGTTCTGGAGAATACCAGTCCAACCTCGGCTTGGTAACCATTACCTTTGATAAGGATGCTGGTGAAGTTGTCTCTGTTTCAACAACAGTCATCAGTAAGGCTGACACTGCTGCGGTGATTCCAAACGCCGCAGTGCAGGCTCTGGCCGAATCTATCAAAACTACAGTGCTTGATCAATACAGCGAAGTCGTCGCCCAATCCGAGTTACTGCTTTCCAGCGCTCGTGGCTCTTATAACTCCTCAACCCTTGAAGTTGTCAGAGGAGTACGTAATTCCGAACAACCACTCGGTAACCTGGTTGCTGACGCCATGCGAGTGGTCGGTGGTGCTGATATCGCCATCACCAACGGCGGCGGCCTGCGAGCAGATATCAAAGTCGGCGACATCACCCGAGGCGACCTGAACAGCGTATTGCCTTTTGGTAATGTCTTGGTAATCAAAGAAGCAACCCCCAAAGCCTTGAAGGAGATCATGGAAAACGGTTTGCAATTTGCTCCTGCTGTTGATGGGCGCTTTCCACAGATCTCCGGTATGAATGTCACCTATGACGAGTCCAAGCCAGCTGGCAGCCGAGTGTTAGCGATCTCAGTTGGCGGCATAAATCTCGACCTCAACGATACGTCAACCATATTCCGCCTCGCCACCAATGACTTCATGGCTGTCGGCGGCGACGGTTACACGGCAATCCAGTCCCTGCCCACCCTCGCCGAAGTTGACTCGCTGGATTCGGCCTTCGAACGTTACATCACCGACACTCTAGACGGAACCATCACTGCAGCCGATGCCAGTGTTGAAGGCCGGATTACCATCGGCAGTCTGGTTGATAATGTGGATAAGACCGGGCTCTTATCTGCAATTGCGTCAGCCAACACGTTACGCCAGGCTGACTACACTGCTACCAGTTGGGCTGGCCTGGTCGCAGCATTGGATGCAGCCAAGCTAATTGCAGATGACGATGCGGCCAATCAACAGCAAGTCGATTCTGCTCTTGCCGCTTTACAAGCAGCCAGGTCTGCATTGGTGTCAGTTGACACAGACGGTTCGGGATCAGGCAACACTGGCAATAACACTCCGGCTACTGGTAATACTTCAGAAGGTGCAGGCCTGGCAGCTGTGGTCGTTTTATCGATGCTGGGCGCAACCTGTCTAGGATGGGAGAATAGGCGACGGCACGTGAAAAAGCATGCTGCATGAAGGGTCGCTGTTCGTAGCACAAACCTTCTTAGCTTACCCGAAAGTCGTTGATATGAGAGAATGTTTATTCGTGCTTTTTCTATCAACTCTGCACGTGAAAAACTAAAAGACTAGCCACACGATTAATCCTGGCTGGCCAGGGCCCAAAGTTGCCTGCGGTAAAAGGAAAGGTATCAAATGCAGAAAAAGACATGGATCTATATCTTGGTCTTCGTTCTGGTTGCAGCAGCAACCGGTTTTGGGATCTACTATTTCAACCGAAGTGAACCTGAGGAACCTATCGACCTGACTACTATCGCAGCAACAGCGGATGGAGTTGAAATCCGTGAGGCTGATGTCACTTTTATGATTGAGGCCATGCGTAAAGACTACAATGGCGAGACTCTCTCTGATGTCGAATGGGCCACACAGCTCAATAACAGCGACTTCACTCCGGAGAGTTTGCGTGAGTATGTCATCAAGAACCAGTTCGCCATCCCTATCCTTGTACTTAAGGACGCTGAAGCTATAGGGGTGCTGCCAGACCTGGCAGCAATCGAAGCACAGATCACTGAGCAGAAAACAGCAATCGGAGTGGGTACAAAATGGTCTGACTACCTGCACACCATGGGTTTTGCTGATGAAGCAGCTTATCGGCTCTTACTAGAGGCACAAAATGTCGTTACACCATTTTTCAATGCTAAGTTCCCTAATGCAGAGGCGACTCTTGAGGAGACAAACGAGTTTTTAGAAACCTATGCGCCTTATGTGGTTGGCAAACGTTCAAGTACTGTAGCTGTGGCAATTGAGACTAATAACCCTCTCGAAAAAGCTCGCGAACAGGCAGTGCTAGCCTTTGGTCAGCTCGAAGCAGGTGGGGATTTCGCAGAAATTTCTGACCTGTACTCCAGCCCATCAGCTGAACTCAAATCAGGAGGCGATATGGGTTGGGAGGCTTTGACGCAACTGCCAACAGAGTATACGGCAGCATTGACTGACCTGGCTGTTGGGGAGTATTCCGGCTTGGTAGAGACTGAGGAATATATCTATATCATCCTTTGCACAGACGAGTACCAGATTGAAGAAGGCACCTTTGACCCAGACGCAATGCCGCAAGACCTGCGTGACGAGGTACTATTTGCATTACCTGACTACATTTCATCGTCTCGGCCAAATAACTACTATCTGAGTCTTTTAGATTCGGAGAAAATCGTAATCAATCCGATGCCAGAAGGCCTGCCGTATGACGTCGACATGTCACTGGCTAAGTCCAAAGAAGAACAACAGGCTGAATTAGGTGAGTTAGAGATCACTGATGATGTAGTTGGAACCGGCCCAGAGGCTAAAGAAGGCGATACGGTCAGAGTGACATATATGGGCTTTTTAGAAGATGGCACGATGTTTGATACCTCCGAAAACAGCCCTACGGGTTACTTTGAATTCACTATCGGTGTAAGCAATGTCATCGACGGTTGGCATCAAGGCTTGGTCGGTATGCGAGTCGGTGGAGTACGAGTTCTAAAGATCCCACCCTATCTAGCGTATGGAGAGAGTGGCCAGGGCAGCATACCTGGTAATGCTACGCTGATCTTCCAAATCGAGCTGTTGTCCGTGAATGGAGATGATGGCACGACAGGAAGCCTGGGTAATTCAATGGCTGGTACTGGTTTTGCCCCAGTCAACAGCCTGCCAACCTGGACAACCAAGCGATAATGCCTCGCCAACTATTGATGGGCAACCAAGCCCTGGCTCTGGGAGCGCTGCGTGCCGGAGTGAATCTGGTCAGCGGTTATCCCGGTACGCCATCAACAGAATGTTTAGAGCATATCGCCTATCTAGCTCGTCAGCAAAACCTCAAAGGCTTGCACGTTGAATGGTCAACCAACGAAAAAGCTGCCTTGGAAATTGCCGCCGGTGCTGCTATGAGCGGCGCCAGGGCTTTGGCCACCATGAAGCAAGTCGGACTCAACGTCGCCCTGGATGCCATGATGAGCCTGCCTTACCTCGGGCTCAGCGGTCTGGTATTGCTGGTCGCCGACGATCCCGGCCCATTCTCATCTCAGACTGAACAGGACACCAGGCAAATCGCCGAATTCATCAAAGTCCCGCTGCTCGACCCCTCTACTCCTGAAGAAGCTTTAGAGATGATGTCTGCCGCCTTTGAGATCTCCGAAGAGTTCTCGACTCCGGTCATCGTCCGCCCCGTCACCCGTGTCAGTCATGGTGCCGTCGACCTCGATGCCAGTCTGGATTATCAGCCGCACCCTGTCGCAGGTTTCGATTCAAAACGTAACTGGGTGGTACTGCCGGGACGCGCCTACCTCGGTCATACCGAAATCGTCGAGCGGATGATCAAGCTGACTGCCTTCAGTTCTACCAGCCCTTTTAATCATATGGAGCAAACCGGGCCTTCCTCAACCCCTGCCCATCTGGGCATTGTCGCCGGTGGACTCAGTTGGGCCTATCTAAAAGACGCCATTGCCCAGCTGGGTTATGTCGGTCAGCTCAGGCTGTTGAAGGTCGGTATGCCTGTGGCTTTTCCAGATAGCCTGGCTTTGAAATTCCTGAACGGTTTATCTGAAGTATTGGTCTTTGAAGAACTGGATTCAGTCATTGAACGCCGTTTGTTGGAACTGGTTGGCCGCCAACGGCTGCCAACCAAAATATTCGGCCGCCAGACTAAAACTATTGGCCATGCGGGTGAGAGCTCAACGACGACAATCGCCAAACATGTCCTGGACTTTTTATCGGTCGAAGGAGCTGGTAAACCAGTTACTGCATCGATCCTGGATAGTGCGCCACCATTGCCTCCACGCCCGCCAATGCTCTGTGCTGGCTGCCCGCATCGGGCTTCTTTCTATGCTGTCAAACAGGCTTTGAAAGGTCGTAAAGCTAATTTCTCTGGTGATATTGGCTGTTATACCTTGGGCAGTGCAGTACCTCTTAAGATGGTGGAGACCTGTGTCTGCATGGGCAGTGGTTTCACGGTTCCTCAAGGCATGGCCTGGGCTGAACCGGATGCTGTACATATAGGCTTCCTGGGTGACTCTACCTTTTTCGCCAGTGGTATCACCGGAGTGGTCAATGCAGTTTACAATCAAGCTAATGTCACCTTGGTGGTATTAAACAATTCGCTCACTGCAATGACCGGAGGCCAACCACATGCTGGCACTGGTGAGCGGATGGCTGCAGAGCAGGTCTCTGGTTCAAAAGCCAAAAACACTGCTGCTGACAACGCCTTGGGCATCGCCACAATACTGAAGGCCTGTGGAGTAGCTTGTGTCATCGAAGCTGACCCGCTTGATCAAAAAGTGGCCATCGAAGCAATCAAGCAAGCTGTGGATTTCCAGGGAACCAGCGCTGTGGTCTTCTCCTCACCTTGTATAAATATCATGGACAAGGCACCCGCCTTACATATTGATCCTGCCGCCTGCAACAATTGTAAGCGCTGCGTGTTTCTGCTCGGTTGCCCAGCTTTACTGGCTGAAAAGCCTAAGGTACGTATCGACAGCAATACATGCAATGGCTGTGGTTTATGCGCCCAGGTCTGTCCGAAAGATGCGATCGGAGAACAGCCATGAAGCGAGACATAGTCATTGCCGGTGTTGGTGGGCAAGGTTCGATTTTAGCTTCGCGCCTGATTGCTCAAGCGGCTATTTATGAGGATAAGTCCGTGCGTACTGCTGAGACCATCGGTATGGCTCAACGGGGCGGCAG